>JABHUX010000029.1 GCA_018658635.1 Alphaproteobacteria bacterium | reverse complement strand
TCTCTGCCATTGTTACTCCATACAATCTATTCATTCTAGACATTGTCAAAGCATGGTGAGTGATGACTATAAATTTAGTTTCGGTAATTTTTGTTAGCTCTTCTATTAACGAGCAAAATCTTGTAACGTTTGCATCATCCAATGGTGCATCCACTTCATCCAAAATACAGATTGGTGCTGGATTAATTAAAAATACTGCAAATATTAAGGCCATTGCGGTTAGAGCCTGTTCACCACCCGATAATAAGGTAATTGATTGTAATTTTTTTCCAGGAGGGCTTACTAACAATTCTAAACCAGCTTCTAAAGGATCATCAGACTCTATTAGTTCAAGTCTAGCATTCCCCCCGCCAAATAATTTTGTATATACATCATTAAATTTTCTTCCCACTTTGTCAAAGGCGTCAATTAGTTTCTCTCTTCCTTTTTGATTTAATTCATTAATACTAGATTTAAGTTTTAATATTCCCGCTAGAAGATCTTTTCTGTCTTCCATCATTTTATTTATTTGGTTTTCAAGATTTTTAGTTTCGTCATCTGCTCTTAAATTTACAGCACCCATATTATCCCTTTCGTCTTTGAGAGTTTTTAGTGAAGCTTCTATTTTTTCAATACTTGTTTTTTCAATAGATAATTTATCTTCTTCATTTAAAAGATCATCTATTGAACATTTAAAATCTTCTTTAACTTTATTTTCTATTTCTGAAATTTTTACTTTATGGTTATCTATAAGCGTTTCAAAACGAACTTTTTTCTCACGTCCAGCCAGAACCTTTTCATTAATATCTGTTAATACCTTATTAATTTCTGTGATTTTGTTTTCTGCAATTTCAATTTCTGAACTAATCTTTGTTCTAGCTTCTTCAGTATTTTTTATATTTTCTTGATAAAAACCTTTTTGCTCACCAATTTCACTAGGCTTTATTTGAATTTTCGTGATTTCTTTTTCTAAATTTTTTAGCCGAGATAATAGACTTTCTGATTTTGTTTTTGAATTTTGCTCTAAATTACGCCAGTTATCTATTTCAATATCAACGCTCTTAATTCTCTCTTTTCTTTTAATAGAGTCGTTCTTTATAGTTTCATATTTGTTTAAAAATATTGCATATTTTTCTTGCAATTCTTTAAGTAAAAAAGTTTTTTGAGTGAATTCGTTCTTTGCGTCTTCTTTATTAAAAGATGATATTTGTTCATTATCTTTTTCGATTAGATCATTTAAATTTTCGATATTTTTAGATGTTTCTTCGAAACTAATTAGAAGATTTTTTAAATTTTCTTTAATTTTTTGGGATCCAATATCTTCAAAGTTATTTATGGTATCTTTTAATATTTCAGATTGTTTATTGCTAAAATTTCTAAAATAATTTAAATAATTATTGATAGCTTTTTTAGTCTCAGCATTTCCTATATTTGCAAATATTTTTTCTGATAGAATTTCTAGTGCTCTTTGTTCAAGATTTAGTTGTTCTGCAATTTTTTTAAAATCATTATTAGTTTTATTTTCAATTTCATAATATGTTTTTTCAAACCCTAGTATTTCAGTTTTTTCATCAGTTAATCGTTTAATATTTGAGTTGGCATTATTAATATTAATATTTTCGCCTTGCAGATCATCGTTAGTATTTTTTAGATCAATTCTAAGTTTTTCCAACTCTTCTTTAGTTCTTTGTTCTTCCTTAAATAAATCTTCATATTCTAAATTTAACCTTTGTAGTTTGCTGGTAATTTCTGCAAAATCATTTCTTAGAGGCTTAATTCTTTTATTTTCGCTTTCTAATAGTTCGCTGCTATAATTTTTTTCAATTGTTACTGCACTAATATCATCATCAATTTCGTTTAATCCTTCCAGACTTTCTTTAAGTTCTTTATTAATTTCTTGGATTTTTAAATAACAAAGTAATGCCTCATTTTTTTTAATATCATTTGATATTGTTTTATATCTCGAGGCTTCTTCAGCTTGTTTTAATAAATTTTTTAACTGAAGTTCGATTTGCTTCATTATATCGTCTGCTTTTTTAAGGTTATTTTCAGCAGCACTTAATCTTAACTCGGCTTCATGTCTTCTTGCATGCAGTCCTCCAATACCAGCGGCCTCTTCTAATATTGCTCTTCTATCCGTAGGTTTTGCGGTAATCAAAGAACCAACTTTTCCCTGACTTACCATTGAAGGAGAATGAGCTCCGGTGGAAAGGTCTGCAAATAATATTTGCACATCTCTTGCTCGAACTTCTTTTCCATTTATGTAGTAACTTGAGCCTTTGTCTTTTTCTATTCTTCTTTTAACTTCTATTTCTGGTGTATCTCTATATTGAGAAATGTTTTCGTTATTTTCTAGAAGAATATTTGCTTCAGCAATATTTTTAGAAGGACGGTTTGATGTTCCTGAGAATATTACATCCTCCATCCCACTGCCCCTAAGGCTTTTTGCAGAAGTTTCTCCCATGCACCATCTTAAAGCCTCGACAATATTTGACTTTCCACAACCATTTGGGCCAACAATACCTGTAAGCCCATCTTCAATTAACAAATGTGTTTTATCGGCAAAAGATTTGAAACCAACTATTTCTAGTTTTTTAAATATCATTTTAATATTTTTGATATTTCTTTTGATAAATTTTCAAAAGTAAGATTTCCATCAAATTTTTTGTCATTAATAATAATAGTAGGGGTTGAGTTAATAGAATATTTCTTTTGACCATCAATTCTGTCGTTTAATATTTTGTCTTCCAATTTTTGATCCTTTAAACAGTTTGTGAGCTTCTCATTAGATAAATTAAATTTGTTAGCTATTAAAAATAATTTTTTATTAATTTCCTGTATCTTGTCTCCTGTAGACCAAGTATTTTGATTTTTATAAATCTCATCAATTAGCAAGATACTTGATTCTTTTGTAGAGCATCTAACAATTTTTGATGCATTTAATGCAGCAATATCAAGTGGAAAATCAATAAAACTAATTTTTATTAAATCTTTACTTGCATATTCTTTTACTAATTTTGGATAAGTATTCTTATGAAAATTAGCACAATGGGGACATGTAAATGAACTATAAATTTTAATTTCTACTTTCGCGTTTTTATTACCAATAAATATTTCTTCATTGTTTTGTGCATAAGATAAAGAGCTAAATAATACAAAAGAAAAAATAATTAAAGTCTTTTTAAAAAAATTTTTTATCATGATAATCATAATTTTATTTATTAAGTTTTAAAAAAATTTCTTTTAAATTTTTACTTTTAATTTCATTTATTTTTTTTAAAGTATTTTCACTAAATATAATTTTTTTTTTTTTTATTTCAAAAGAAGAGTCTTTAGATATAATTTGTATTTTATTAATAGCTTTAAATCCAAGATAGCTATTAACTTTTTCAATAATTTGATCTCTCGAATATTCAATCTCGATCATTATATTTTTGTTAACATTTATTGTGAGAATGTTTTCATTATTAATTTTTTTGATTTTTAGAGGACTGACATCTTTAAACATTTTTTCACCAACTATGTTTTTCCAATTCTTGATTATTTCAAAATATACAAAGCCGTTTTTTTTTAGTATTTTTTTGGCATTTTCTGGTAATAAACTTTGCAAAGGTCTTAAACCTTGAGTAAATAATTTATTTGAAAATTTATCCGCTACCATGAAAAATGTTTTATCAAATAAAATTCTTGCTTGGTACGATAATCATCAAAGAGATTTGCCATGGCGGAGATATCGTGGTTTTCGCGATAGAATTTATAAAGTTTTAGTCAGTGAGTTTATGCTACAACAAACCCAAGTTAAAACAGTGATTCCTTTTTTTAATAAGTTTTTAAAAGTGTTTCCTGATTTAAAAAAATTATCAAAAGCAAAGTTAGAAAAAGTTTATAAACTTTGGCAAGGACTTGGATATTATTCTAGAGCAAAAAATTTACTCAATACCGCAAAAATAGTTGAATCTAAATATAAAGGAATACTTCCTGCGGATTTTGAAACTTTAAAGAGTTTTCCTGGAATTGGCGATTATACGGCATCAGCTATTATGGCCATAGCGTTTGACAAAGATTTTATAGGAATAGATGGAAACGTCGAAAGATTTGTAGCTAGGTTGTTTGGCTTTAAAAATAATAAAAATAATTTTAAAAATAGTATTTTTATAAAATTAAAAGAAATTAAATCAGAAAATAATTTTTCTCAATTTGCACAAGCATTAATGGAGATGGGAGCATTAATATGCACTCCACAAAATCCAAGATGCGTTATTTGTCCTGTAAAAAAAAATTGTATTTCTTTTAAAAAAAAAGATTTCAATTATAAAATCTATAATAAAAAAAGAGTTAATATCAAAAAATATTATTTATTATATGCTTCAGAAAAAAATAAAATTCTATTTTTTAATAAGAAAAATAAATTATTACAAGATTTTGCGAACTTACCATTACTAGATTATAAAAAAAATTTATTTGACATGAATTTTAAAAAAAATAGTTTTCAATTCGAGGGCGAGCCAAAAATTATTGAGAAAAATTTTACTCATAATATTTCTAATATTAAAATGATAATTAAAATTGTTCTTTTTAAAAGAATTAAAAAAATAAATGATAATAAATTTTATTGGATAAATTATAATAAAATAGATAATTCATTATTATCAAGTTTTTCAAAAAAATTTATAGAGTTAATAAAAACAAAAAAGATTAAATATGTTTAAAAAAATTATTATTGTTGGAGGGGGTATTGCTGGATTAACGTTAGCTAACTTTCTTAAAAAAAATAATTTTAATAATTTTAAGATATATGAAAGATTTGAAAGAAAGTTATTAAGAGCTACGGGAATACAATTAACTCCAAACGCAGTAAGAATTTTGGATTTTTTAGATTCAAGGTTTTTTTTAAATAATAATTTTCATAGAATTAATTATTTAAGTATTAATCCTGTGCATTCTAAAAGTTTTACAAGCAAGTCAGAAGTTAGGATGAATCTTCAAAATATTGTTAATGATAAAATGCCTTATTTGACTTGCGATAGAAACATTTTAATGAAATTTTTAGAAAGAAATTTTTCTCCAAAGGAAATTTTTTATAATAAACAAGTTGTGCAAACTATTAAGGATCACAACATTATTAGAGTCAAGTTTAGCGATGGATCGGAAGATTATTGTGATCTGTTGGTTTCTGCAGATGGAATGTTTTCAAAATCTAGGTTAGATAATAATATTATTAAAAGCACAAATTTTTATGCCTATAGAGGAGTGTTAAAGAACTTTTATTCAAAATATTCATTAGAGAATGATGTTGTTCGTTTGTGGTTAAGCGGCAATAAACATTTAGTAACTTATTTTATTAATAATCAGAACGATCTAAGTTTTACAGGAATTAGCAGATCTTCAGAAAAAACAACATATGCAAGCGATCAAATAAGTTATTCAAATCCATTTCCAGCAGATCAATTTAGGAGTTTATTTTTTACCGAAAATAAAATTTTAAGAGAGACGCTAGATACGCTTGATGAAGTCTACCGATGGCCAATATTTTCTCTAAAAAAGAGAGTTTTTTATAGAGATAATCAAATTTTTATAGGAGATTCTTCTCATGGGACCGTCCCATTTCAGGCACAGGGGGCCGCATTAGCAATAGAAGATTCCTATGTTTTGTATGAACAAATTATTAAGAATGTTACTAATAATTTAGGTCTATTTTATTTTAATAAACGCAATAGCAGAGTTAGAAGTATAATTCTTAGATCACATCTAAATGTTTTTCTATTTCATTTAAAAAATCCATTTTTTATTTTTTTGAGAGGAATAATTTTCAAGATAATAGAGAAATCTTTTATAGCAAAAAAACTTATGTTTGGGTGGATTTTTAATTATAATCCAAGAAGTTCTAATTATTTTTTCTAATTTTTTCTCTTAGGTGATCAAGTGGATATAGTTTATTTTCCATTTTTATATGCCAAAAAGACCAACCATTGCAGCTTTCAGTTCCTTGAGCTTTAGCACCAACACTGTGAATAGACCCTGTGATATCTTTATATAGAATACTCCCATCAGCCATCACATGTGCTTGAATTTTATTTTTAGCATCAAATAATTTTAACCCAGGTTCTATTATTCCACTTTCAATTAAATAACCAAACGGTATTCTTTTCTCATTTCTTTTATTTTCTATAGTTTTTAAAAAATTGTCATCAATCTTTTTTATTTTTTTTATTCTTGCCTCAGCAGTTTGAAAATATTCTTTATTACTTTCTATTCCGTAATAGTTTCGCCCTAGTTTTTTAGCAACAGCTCCAGTTGTTCCGGTACCAAAAAAAGGATCTAATATAAAATCATCTTTTTTAGTAGAAGATAGAATAATTCTATACAATAAACTTTCTGGTTTTTGAGTTGAATGAACTTTATTTCCTTTTTCATTTTTTATTCTTTCGTTTCCAGTACAAAGAGCTAATTCCCAATCAGATCTCATTTGCTTATCATCATTAAAGCATTTTAATGATTTATAGTTAAAGGTGTATTTAGAATTTTTGGTTTTAGCAGCCCAGATTAATGTTTCATGAGCATTAGTGAATCTTGTTCCTTTAAAGTTAGGCATAGGATTCTTTTTATTCCATATTATGTCATTAAGAATCCAAAAATCTTTATCTTGTATTACTTTGCCTAATCTAAAAATATTATGATAAGTTCCGATTATCCATATTGTTCCATTTGGTTTTAAAACTCTTTTACATTCATTGATCCATGAAATAGAAAATTCATCATATTTTTTTAAATTATCAAATTTGTCCCAATCATCGTTAACGGCCTTAACTTTCGAATGATCCGGTCTCTCTAAATTTCCCTGTAATTGAAGATTGTACGGAGGGTCAGCAAAAATGCAGTCAAAAGTTTGGTCTGGTATTTTTTTTAATTCTTTTAAAGAATCTCCAAGAATAATCGTGTCTCTATTTATTGTCATACAACTATGGAGAGAAAATAATATTAGAAGACTCTCCCAGTCAACTTATGTCTGCGTATTGATTGTGTCTTATTTTTTAATTTATCAATAGATTGTGTATGGGAGAAAAAGTCCTTCTATGATGCTTAGTAATTCCATATTTTTTAATAGCCTCAAGATGTTTTTTGGTTCCATAACCGCAATTCTTTTCCCAACTATAATTTGGAAACTTTAAGGATAATTCTTCCATAAATAAGTCTCTAGATACTTTTGCTATTATAGACGCTGCTGCTATAGAAATGCATTTTTGATCACCTTTAATAACTGTTCTAATATTTTTATTTGAGTCAGGAGAAAAATTCCCATCAACAAGAATAACATGATCCTTAATATTAATTTTTTCCAAGGCCCTATTCATTGCAAGTAAAGAAGAATGTAAAATATTTAACTTTTCAATTTCTTTAACAGAAGAAATACCAACACTATACTCACAATTTTTAATAAGTACTTTAAATATTTCTAATCTTTTTGATTTATTAAGTTTTTTAGAATCATTAATTCCTTCAGGAAAATTGTTTCGGTCTAACTTAATAGCAGCTGCAAAGACAGGTCCAGCTAAGCACCCCCGTCCAACTTCATCTACACCAATTATATTTTTACCAAATTTAAAATCATTTAAAATATTCATTAGTTTTTAAATATTTCATTTCTGAATTTTTTGAGATCTTCCCATGATAATTTTTTATTTTCAGGTTTACTTAATAAAATTTCTGGATCAAAAGTAGTCAACGTTATAAATTTATCTTTATTAATAACAATCGAGTCCCATTTGCCATGAACTTCCAATATTTTTTTGTTAGAATTATTTAATAAGTTATAAGTATTTTCTCCAAGTAATAAAATATACTTTGGTTTAATAATTTCTAGATGCTTAAATAAAATATCTTTATAAAAATTGTGTCTATTTTTTTTGTCAATATCTTTGTCAAAATAAATATTAGATAAATAATATTTTTCTTTCTCAAGGGATATTGATGATAACATTTTTTTCAAAAGATCACCCCTAGATCCTGACAAGATCTCTTGATTCTTAATATCATCATCATTCGGACAATCCCCGAGTATCATAATTTTAGAATCTGGATTTCCTCTAAAAAAAAAATTATTATTATTTTTTATATTTAGTTTATTGTTAATTGCTTTAAATAGTTCGGAAATTAAATGTTTTTTATTAGCAAAAGTCTGTTTTTTAGATTTTGTTACGTCATTAGAAAAAAAATTATTAATATTTAAAGTTGAATAGTATTCCAGTAGGTTTATAGTTTTATTGCTTAGATATTTTTTGTACATTTTTATGAATAAAAAGATTTTTTACATAGTATTTTTATTATTATTTATAACAAATTATTCGCATTTAAGTGCTAATATTTTAGATAATAAAAAAAGATTAGTTAAAAATTCTAATTACTTTTCCAATTATCTATCTGGCAGTCTTTCGTTACAAAAAAATGACTCACAGAAGGCTTATAGTTTTTTCGAAAGTATTGAAAATTTAGGAATTTATCATTCAGAATTTAATCTGAAATATATTGAAACCTTAGTTAATAATGGAAAAATTGAAGAAGCTTATATATTTATAAAAAAGTTAGATAAGTCGTATCAATCTTTATATCCATTTAATCTTATACTTTTTGTTTATGATTTTAAAAAAGAAAGATATTCAAAATTAAAGAATTATATTTCGTTACCAAAACAAAGTCCCAGTGACCCTTTACTGTTTGAATTTTATCAAAATCTTGGGTTATGGATAGATTTATCAAATAAGAATACAGAAGAATTAAACAAAAAAATCAATAGGTCAAATTCTACTTTTAAAAATGTTTCCTTAACACAAAAAATTTTAATTAATTTGTATTTAGATAATCAGAAAAATATTGATCTATATTTTAATGAAATTTCTAATAAAAAAGAGTTAGGTAGGTATAATTATTTTTACTTATCTTATTATCTAGAAAAAAATAATAAAGATAAGATTAATAGTATTATCAATCAGAATTTAGAAATATCTTCAGAAAATTTATTATTTAAACAGCTCTTTTTAGACTCCCGTGAAAATAAATTTTATAAAATTGACAAATTTTATAAAAGAAAAAATATTGACCATGGTTTGGCTGAATTATTTTATTTATTTGCTAACTTTTATCAGAATTATGAACAAGTTCAGATCTCAAATTTTTACTTAAACTTAGGTGAATATTTAAACCCTAATTTTCTATCTAATAAAATATTAAAAGTAGAAAATCTTATTATATTAAATAATTTAGAGCAGTCAGAAAAAGAAATACAGATAATTGAAAAATTAGGTCGGGAATTTTATTGGTATGCAAACTTAACAAGATTAAGATTTTTACCAAACATTAACACAGAGAAGCAAATTAATTTGCTTGAAAACTTTTTAAAGAATAATAATTTTTTTGTATCTGAAAAATATTTTGAATTAGCAAACTTTGTAAGAGCCAATAAAAATTACTCTAAATCAATTGAATTGTATCAAAAATCAATAGCATTAAAAAAAGATATAAGAGATGGCGATTGGATTTATTATTATAATTTAGCTATTAGCCAAGAACGGGCAGGGGCTTGGGAAAATGCAGAAAAAAGTTTTCTACAAGCTCTTAAAATTTCACCTAAGCAACCGGAGGTTTTAAATTATTTGGCATATAGTTGGTTAGAAAAAAAAATTAATCTAGATAAAGCAAAAGAAATGTTAGTTGAAGCTGTAAACATAAGTAAAGGCCGAGGATATATTTTAGATTCACTTGGCTGGGCATATTTTTTATTAAAAGATTTTGATAAAGCTGAAGAAATTTTGCAGACAGCTTATGAAAAGGAACCCTCAGAAGCAGTTATTTATGATCACTACGGAGACGTACTTTGGACTAATGGTAAAGAAATTCAAGCGAGATATGTTTGGCAAAATGCTATTAAGCTTAAAAATATTGAGCAAGATTTAAAAGAATCTATAAATAAAAAAATAATTTTTGGATTGGAAGATGCTAATAAAAAAAAGTCTTAAAGCTTATGGCAAAATAAATTTATATTTAAAAGTAATTAAAAAATTAAAAAATAAATATCATGAAATAGAAACATTATTTTGTTTTCTTGATATTTATGATCAAATCTTTGTATCTTCTAATAGAAAAAAAAATCAGATTATTTTTACCGGAAAATTTTCTAAAGGAATAAACAATAAGAACAACACAGTATTAAAATTATTAAATATTTTAAAAAAATACCCAAAATTTAATAAACATAAATTCAAAATAACAATTGTAAAAAATATACCACAAGGCTCTGGATTTGGAGGTGGATCAGCAGATGTTGCTGCATTGCTCACTTTTTTTAATAAATATCTTAAATTAAATTTAAAAAACAAAACAGCTTCTTTAATATGTAACAAAATAGGCGCCGATGTTGAACCTTCCCTGAATACTAATTTTAAGATTCTACATGGCCCTAATAATAAAATTATAGAATTTATTAAAAAGCCAAAATTTAATGTATTATTAATTTATCCCAATTGTTTAAATTCTACAAAAAAAATTTATGACTCAAATAAAATATTTTCGAAAAGAAATATTTCTGAGATTTTTCTTATAAAAAAGAATGTTTTAAATGTGAATTATTTTTTTAAATTTCTAAATTATAAAGGTAATGATCTAGAACAAAGTGCTTTTAAGAATAACAAGACAATATTAAAAGTATTAACATTTCTTAAGAAATTAAAAGGCTGCAAATTAGCAAGGATGACCGGTAGCGGCTCAGCTTGTTTTGCTATTTTTGAAAATAACTCACAGTTAGCCGAAGCTATTATTACTCTAAAAAAACATTATAAAAGTTATTGGATAAGGAAAGCAAAAATAATATAACCTTATTTCTAAAATAAATATTGGGGCTTAGCCAAGCGGTAAGGCAGCGGGTTTTGATCCCGCCATCCCAGGTTCGAATCCTGGAGCCCCAGCCAAGTTAAATATAACTATTGTGATTAGAGAAGAAAAAAAATCAGATAATAAAAAAATACTTTTACTTGAAGAAGATGTTTTGGGACCAGGGAGATATGCTAGACCTAGTTTTAGATTAAGAGAGAATCTTGAACATAATATCAAATTTTCAAAAGTTTATTACCAAGGGCAGAAAATAATTGGAAGCATTAGATATTTTAATTGCAAAATACAAAATAATGATGGGTTAATGTTGGGACCCTTAATAGTTGATCAGAAATTCAAAGGAAGCGGGATTGGAAAAAAATTGGTGAACAAAAGCATAAATTGTATAAATGAAAAGAATATTGATTTTATAATTTTAATTGGAGAATTTGATTATTACGGACAATTTGGTTTTGAAATAAATGCCAATATATATTTTTCATTAAATGTTAGAAAAGAAAAAATCTTATTAAAAAAATTATCAGAAAAAAATATTATGTTTTCTGGAAAAATAGAATTATATTAATATTTTTAATGAAAAAAACATTTTTATTTTCAAAAGAAAATAAAAAATTAATTTCAATTTTAAATCCAATTGATTTAGAGACACAGACACAATTTGTTGGGGGTTGTGTTAGAAAAGCAATAGAGGGAAAATTAACAAAAGATATCGACTTGGCTACTGTTTATAAGCCAGAAGAAGTTAAAAAAATATTATTAAAAAATAATTATAAAGTCTTAGATTTAGCAATTAAATATGGTTCAATTACAACCTTCTCTAAGAATTATAAATATGAAATAACGTCGTTAAGAAAAGATATAAAACCTGATGGTAGGCACACAAAAATTCAATTGACCAATAATTGGTTAGAAGATTCCTTAAGAAGAGATTTTACAATCAATGCGATTTATTGTGATAAATTTGGAAAGATTTTTGATCCAGTAAATGGAATTAAGGATTTAAAAAATAAAAAAGTTAATTTTATTGGAAGTCCAGATTTAAGAATTAAAGAAGATTATTTAAGAATTTTAAGATTCATAAGATTTACATTAGAGTACAATTCTAACATCCAAGATCATAATATTATAAGAATTATTAATAAAAATATTAGATTTTTAAAATTAATTTCACAAGAAAGATTATTTATAGAGTTAAAAAAAATTTTGGAACTAAAAAGTTTTTTTACTATTAATAACAAGAATTATTTTAAAAAAATTATTAACCAAATATATAAAATAAAATTTTTTGATAGATTAAATAGAGTCCAAATACTGAATAAAAAATTAGGATCCAACTTTAATTATCTTCAATTACTTTCAATATTGTTAGTTGGATATGATCAAAAATATAAGTATTTTTCTAAAGAATTTCGATTATCTAATAAAGATAAAGACTATCTTAATTTTATTTATGAACAGTTTAAGTTGTTAAAAAATAAACAATACAGTTACCAGGCAATCAGACGACAGATATATTTTTATAATAAAGATTTAACATTAGATTTTTTAAATTTTATTTTTTGTATAAAAAAAGAAATTAATTTAAAAACTCTTTTAAAGTACAGACTGTTTATTAAAAAACTTAAAGTCCCAAGATTTCCTATTTCTGGAGACTTTTTAATTAAAAAGGGATTTAAACAAGGGAAAAAACTTGGAAAAAAATTAGAATTTTTAGAGGATTCTTGGATTAAAAGTAACTTTAAATTAAATTTGCGTAATATTTAATTTTTAAATCAAATATATTTAACTTCAATAATCTCATAATTTTTTTCTCCAGCTGGAGTTTTAACAGAGACAAAGTCACCAGTATGTTTTGAAACCAATTCTAATGCAATTGGTGATTTATAAAATAGCAAACCTTCTTTGGCATTTGCTTCATCTTTACCAACAATTCTGTATTTTTTTTTTTCATTAGTTTCCATGTTTAATAAAATAATGGTTGATCCAAAAATTACTTTATTGTCATTCTTAATTTTTGCAACATCCACAATGTTAGCGGTTGCTATTGTCGTTTCAATTTCTTGAATTCTTCTTTCATTATGACCTTGCTCTTCTTTTGCCGCATGATACTCGGCATTTTCTTTTAGATCACCATGAGCTCTCGCCTCTGAAATAGCACTCACAATCTTCGGTCTAGTTATAGAAATTCTCTCTTGTAATTCTATTTTAATTTTTTCTAAACCCTGAGGAGTGATTGGCTCTTTTTCCATTTAGATTTTTACCATTTTGCAAGTGGGGGAAGCGACATAAAAATAGCTTCAATATTCCCATTGGTATTTAATCCAAATTTGGTACCTCGATCATATAATAAATTAAATTCAACGTATCTTCCTCTTTTAATTAATTGTTTTTCTTTATCTTTCTCATTCCATTTTAAAAACATTTTTTTTTGTATTATATGAGAAGATATTTTTAAAAAAGTCATTCCAACATCTTTTGTATAATTAAAATCTTCATTCCAGTTATTAGAGTTAAGATAATCATAAAATATTCCACCATCTCCTCTAGGTTCATGTCTGTGTGGTAAATAAAAATATTGATCACAATTTTTTTTATGCTGGGAATAATAGTTTTTATTATAAAGACTGCACATTCTTTTTATTTCTTGATGAAAATATTTTTTTTGAATTAAATCTTTTATACAGGGAGTCATATCCATTCCTCCACCAAACCAAGATTTCGAAGTGACTATAAATCTAGTATTAAAGTGAAATGCTGGAACTTTTGGATTTTTCATATGTGCTACAATAGAGATTCCAGAAGCCCAAAAATTAGGATTATTCAAAGCCCCGGGGACTTTTTTTCTAAATTCCTTATTAAATTTTCCTGAGACCGTTGAAATATTAACTCCTACTTTTTCAAAAACAGAACCATTCTCAATTAATGCAAATGTTCCTCCACCATTAGAACCTCCACCAGCATTCCACCTTTTTTTTTTAAATAAGATTTTTTTTTTTGACTTAAGATATTCGATTCTTTCAAATTCATTACAAATAGAATTCCTTAAATTTTTAAACCAGTTTTTAACAATAATTTTTTTTTCTTTCAAATGTGAATTCATTATTCAATATTATAGTAATTATTTTGCCTAAGCGCCTCAGATAATACAATAGAAATAGACGTTACAACATTTAAAGATCTGGTATTTTTAGAGATGGGTATTTTTAATCTTGTATTGGCTATCTTATGGACTGAATCTGGAACGCCAGCACTTTCTCTTCCAAATAATATCGTATCATCTTTTTTAAAATCAAAATTATAATAATTTTTTTTTGCTTTAGTTGTTAATAAAATTATTCTTTTATTTTCTTTTGTTTTAATAAAATCATCAAATGATTGATGTCTTATAATCTTACAATTTTTATAATAATCCATGTAGATGCTTTTGAGTCTTTTTTCATCAAATTGAAACCCACAAGGCTCAATAATTTCTAAAGTTGAATTTAAACATGCACACAATCTTATCGTCGCAGCTGTATTCTGAGGAATATCTGGCTGAAATAATGCAATATTAATCATATATGAAATTTATTATTAATGCGTCATTCTGGCTATGGAAAAGAAAATAGTTTAGAAATAATTAAATTAGATATTTATGTCAGAAAATAATAGCAATCCCGATACGAAAAATAGAAGAAATTTTTTAACCGTCGCGACAACAGCTGTCGGTGCTGTAGGGGTTGGCGCTGTAGTTTGGCCAGTTATAAGCCAAATGAATCCTGACTCTTCAGTAAAAGCTCTTGCATCTATTGAAGTCGATTTATCAAAAATTAAAGAGGGACAGGAAATAACTGTTTTATGGAGAGGAAAACCTGTTTTTGTTAAAAGAAGAACTAAAGAAGAAATTACCAGTGCTGAAAAAGTTGATCTCAAAGAATTAAAAGATCCTCAGCCTGATAATAAAAGAGTAAAAAAATCTGAATGGCTAGTTTTAGTTGGAGTTTGTACTCATTTAGGCTGCGTTCCGATTAGTGGCAAAGGTGATTATGGTGGATGGTTCTGTCCATGTCACGGCTCTCACTATGATAGTTCGGGAAGAATTAGAAAAGGTCCTGCACCAACTAACTTGGAAGTTCCAACATATGAATTTGTTGGGGATAATAAAATTAAATTAGGATAAAAAATATTATGAGTAGTAACGATTCTAATTTTAATCAAAACGAAATCAAACCTGTGCATACAAACAAAGTGGGTGGGTCCCCCTTCAAAGGGGTCGTTGGTTGGATAGACAATCGTCTTCCAATTATTAGAATGTTTAAATATGAGTATTTAGACTTTCAAGTTCCAAAAAATTTAAGTTATCTGTGGAGCTTAGGTGGAATATTAATGATATGCCTTATATTTTTAATTGTTACAGGCTTGGTTCTTGGAATGCATTATAAACCATCTTCGTCTGAAGCTTTTGTATCTGTTGAAAAAATTATGCGAGATGTAAATTATGGATGGCTTCTTAGATATGCTCACATGAATTTTGCCTCTTTCTTTTTCATAGCAGTGTATATTCATATTTTTAGAGGACTTTATTATGGTTCTTATAAAGAACCACGACAACTAATGTGGCTCATTGGAATTACTATTTTTTTCTTGATGATGGCCACTGCTTTCCTTGGTTATACTTTGCCATGGGGCCAAATGAGTTATTGGGGAGCAACAGTTATTACAAATTTATTTTCGGCAGTCCCATTAGTAGGTAAAGCAATAGTTACGTGGCTGTGGGGAGATTATTCTGTTGGAGATTCTACTTTGAATCGTTTTTATGTTTTGCATTGGCTTTTAGCTTTTGGAATTTTAGGCATAGTAATTTTTCACGTTATAGCTTTACATATTGTTGGTTCTAACAATCCATCTGGTGTTGAGCCAATCGATACTAGAGATACAGTTAGTTTTGCTCCTTTTACAACTAGTAAAGATTTGTTCGCGATGTTAATTTTTTTATTAGCCTTTGTTTTAATTACAATGTACGCGCCAAATTATCTTGGACATCCAGACAATTATATTCCCGCAGATCCATTGATAACTCCAGCCCATATTGTTCCAGAATGGTATTTTTTACCGTTCTATGCAATTTTAAGAAGTATTCCTGATAAACTTTTAGGAGTTATTGCAATGGTCAGTAGTATCGCTGTTTTAGGTTTATTACCTTGGTTGGATTTGTCTAAAGTGCGATCTGCAGTTTTTAGACCTATATGGAAGCAATTTGTTTTTTTATTCGTACTTGATTTTTTTATATTAATGTATGTAGGGGGGATGCCGGCAGAAGGTATTTATGTTTTGATTTCTAGAGTAGGAACTATTTATTGGTTTTTGTTCTTTTTAGTTATAGCTCCCTTAGTGTCATTAACAGAGAAAACTTTACCTATGCCAAATAGCATTCATGAGTATGAGAATTGGAAAAAACAAGGAAAAATTAAAACACTTAAAATTTTTTAAATAACAGAATGAGTTATTTATCAAAATTTTTATTATTTTTTTTCTTTTTTACATTTAATATTCCAAATTCTTATTCAGCAGAAAAACAAGAAAAACTTTTAAAACAATCTTGGTCTTTTGATGGTTTTTTTGGAAAGTTTGATAGAGCATCTCTTCAAAGAGGTTATCAAGTTTACACAGAGGTTTGTGCATCCTGTCATTCAATGAATCTTCTAAGTTATAGAAATTTATCAGAAGTAGGAGGACCAAGTTTTTCAGAAGAAGAAGTAAAAGTAATAGCATCAAAAGTTGAAGTTTTAGATGGTCCCAATGATAATGGAGAAATGTTTAAAAGACCCGGAAAACCTTCCGATAAATTTGTAAGTCCATTTGCCAATGAGAAAGCAGCAAGAGCTGCAAATGGTGGCGCATATCCTCCTGATATGTCAGTTTTAGTGAAGGCTAGAGCAGGGGGCGCTGATTATATTTATTCTGTGTTGATGGGTTATGAGAACAAGCCTCCAAAAGGAGTAAAGCTTGAAGATGGAGTTTATTACAATAAATATATGTCAGGTAATAAAATTAAAATGCCAAAACCGTTAAGTCAAGATTCTGTTAAATATTCCGATGGCACAGCAGCAACTGAAGAACAACTTTCAAAAGATGTGGTGACTTTTTTAACTTGGGCATCAGAACCTCATTTAGAGGCCCGAAAAAGAATAGGGTTTAAGACTGTAGTTTATTTATTAATTCTTACAGTGTTAGTTTATCTTGTTAAGAAAAAGATTTGGTTACGTATTGAACCTAAAGTGTAAAACATCTCCATCAGCCACTTCATAATCTTTTCCTTCGATCTTTAATTTTCCATTATCTCGAGCACCCACCTCACCTACATGCTGAATATAGTCTGCATAAGATATAACCTCAGCTTTAATAAAACCTTTTTTAAAATCAGAGTGAATAACTTCAGCCGCATCAGGAGCTTTACAGTTTTTTTCAACAGTCCATGCGTGCGTTTCTTTAGGACCTACTGTAAAATAAGTACTAAGGTTTAAAATTTTATAGCCAGCTTTTATTATTTGATCTAATCCAGATTCTTTTATTCCAATTTCCTTCATAAATTCACTAGCCTCAGAATCTTGAAGTTCAGTAATTTGCTGCTCAATTTCAGCAGAAACAATTACTATCGTATCATTTTTAAATTTCTCTTTTACTGTGTCAGAATAAGCATTGCCTGAACTGACGCTGTTTTCATCTACATTGCAGACTAAGATTCTAGGTTTAGTTGATAGAATACCTAAATTTTTAATTAATTTTTTATCGAATTTTTCTTCTAACTTCTCTGGTCTAATTCCTTTTTTCAAAGATTCATAGACATTTTCCAAAATTTCAAAAGTATCTTTACTTAATTCATTGTTTTTGTTTTTTTTTTGAGACAATCTTTTTTCAACAGACTCTAAATCTGAAATCATCATTTCAGTTTCTACTGTCTCTAAATCTCTTATAGGATCTACTGTTTTATTAACGTTTTGTATTTCGCTTGAATCGAAACATCTTAACATATGTATTACAGCATCAACTTCTCTAATATTTGCAAGAAATTTATTGCCTAAACCTTCGCCTTTTGATGCTCCTGCTACTAGTCCAGCAATATCTACAAATGTTATATATGTCGGAATAATCTTTTCTGATTTTGCAATATTTGAAAGTTTTTCTAATCTTTCATCTGGAACTGTAACAACGCCTATATTTGGTTCTATTGTACAAAAAGGAAAGTTAGCTGCTTGAGCATTTTTAGATTTTGTAAGAGCATTAAATAATGTTGATTTACCAACGTTGGGCAAGCCCACAATTCCACATTTAAAACTCATATAGACTTATTGATTACTTTTAGCAGTAAAATCGTCTAGTTTTTTTTCTATAAGAAGATTTATATTTTTAAATATTTTCTTAATAATCTGATCTATTATTATTTTTTCTTCTTCAGTAAAATCATTTAGAACATGCTTATCTACCAATTCCTTATCACCAGGATGACCTATACCAATTCTAATCCTATTATAATCATCCCCTATAGAGTCATCTATTGACTTAATGCCATTATGACCGCCGCTAGATCCTCCAATTTTAGTTTTTATTTTCCCAATTTCAATATCCATGTCATCATGAAATACAAAAATATTATTGGTTTTAATTCTATGGTAATCAGTTATTTCTCTAATACACATTCCAGAATTATTCATAAAAGTTAATGGCTTTACTACTATTACTTTATTATCCTGTACTTGACCGTTAGTTAGCAGGCCTTTGAATTTTGGTTTTTGTTTTGAGAGCCCAAAATTTTTATTCAAAGCATCTATAAGTTTGAATCCTACGTTATGTCTATTATTTGCATGTTTTGGATCTGGATTTCCTAACCCCGCAAATAATAACATTTAGATGTTATTTCTTTTTATCTGCAGGTGCAGCAGCAGCAGGTTTTTTCGCAGCCTCAGGAGATTTTGCTGCTTCTCCAGGTTTAGCTTTGTTATCTGCGGCTTTAGCCTCGCCAGCAACAGCTACACCTTCAGCTGTAACAGCAGAATCGCCAGCAGCAGCATCGACTGCAGCAGCAGCCGGTTCAGGCTCTTTAACAACTGTAGGAGCGGCAATAGTTGCTATAGTAAAATCTCGATCATTAATTACAGGTTTTGCTCCATCAGGCAATTTTACAGAAGATATGTGAATACTTTCATTCATTTCCTTATTAGCTAAATCAACTATGATTTCAGCAGGAATATTTTCGGCAGCACATCTTAATTCTATTTTTCTTCTTACAATGTTTAAAACTCCACCCATTTTTAATCCTGGACAATTTTCATTGTTAATAAATTTTACAGGAATATTAACAGTCACTTTTGTTCCTGGCTTAATCTTTTGAAAGTCTATGTGCGTTGGTTCGTTATTTATAGGATGAAAATTAATATCTTTAGTTAAAACTTTATGTTTTGATCCGCCTATGCTCATTTCAATGACAGAGCTCATAAAGTTAGAGGATTCTAACATTTTTTTAATTGATATTTTTTTAACTGATAAAGGTAAGTTTTGTTCTTTATCACCGTATAAAATGCCTGGAAGAAAACCCTCTAATCTCAATTTTTTAAGATCTCCTTTTGTATTAAGTTTTCTTTCTGACGCTTCGAGCTTTAAATTTTCCATATAATCAAGATCGCTTGTTTTATATTAACTTTAAAAAAAAAACAAGTTATTGTTATTTATTTGAATAAGCTGGAAACTGAAGTTGATTGAGATATTCGCTTGATAGCTTCAGCAATTAGTGGGGCAATACTAACTACCTCTATTTTAGAAATTCCTTTAATTTTTTTTGTATTATCAATTGTGTCAGTGATGACAATTTTTTTCATCTTAGATTTTTTAATTTTATCAATAGATGAGCCTGTAAGAACACCGTGAACAACATAACAATAAACTTCTTTTGCTCCTTTTTCTATTAAGGCATCAGCAGCATTACAGATTGTTCCGCCACTATCAATTAAGTCATCAATTATAATACAATTTTTATTTTTAACATCCCCAATGACATTCATAACTTCAGACTGTCCTGGATGCTCTCTTCTTTTATCAATGATGGCTAAGCCAGCATTTAGTCGTTTACCAATTGCTCTTGCTCTTTCCACTCCTCCAACATCGGGCGCAACACAAACAATATTTTTAGTGCCAATATTTTTTAATATATGTTTTAAAAGAACCGGTGCTGCATATAAATTATCAACGGGAATATCAAAAAATCCCTGAATTTGATTTGCGTGAAGATCCATCGTTAGAACTCTATTCGCTCCAGCATTAGTAATTAAGTTTGCAACTAATTTTGCGCTTATAGGAGATCTTGGTACAACTTTTCTATCCTGTCTCGCATAACCAAAGTAAGGAATGACAGCTGTTATATTTTTTGCAGAAGATCTTCTTAAAGAATCTAAGCATACTAGCAATTCCATAATATTATCGTTAGCAGGATAAGAAGTTGATTGTATTAAATAGACATCGTTACCTCTCATATTTTCTTTAATCTCAACATAGACTTCTGAGTCGGCGAATCTTACAATATCTCTATGAGTTGGTTTTGTTTTTAAATATTTACAGATTTGATCGCTGAGGGAAATACTGCTTGTTCCAGATACAATCTTCATGAGATCTTTTTATATAATTTTACAATTAGTTAATCAATTAATATCTGCAAATTATAGAGATACATCTTCCATAATCTGATTCATTATTATGTACAGATCTTCTATAACTAAAAAAGTTTTTATAATCGCTATAAGTGTCCTTATTAATATGATCGATATTTCTTTTTAATATTCCTAGTTTTAAAAATTTGTTATTTACAAATAATCTTAGATTGAAGTAAATTTTCTTATTATGATTTATAAAATATTTTTTATAATCATAATTATTAATTTTAATCTTTTTTATAAAGTCTTCTTTTACCTCATAACTTTTTTGCGCTATACAAGGCCCAATTGCTACAATTAAGTTTGATATTTTTGATCGCTTTTGTTTAAAATTTTTTATTAAATTTTCAATAATTCCAGAATTTGCACCTTTCCATCCAGAATGTATAGCTGCTATTGTTTTATTTTCTTTATCTGCAACTAATATTGGAACGCAATCTGCAGTTAATATTCCAAAAGAAAATTTTGGGTAAGAAGTAATAATTCCATCAGCTTTATATCTTTTTTTTATTAAAAAATTATCAAAATTAATTATTTTATTACTATGATGTTGTTTTAACATAATTAGCCTATTTAATTTGCAACCAGTTTTTTTTGCGATAATTGTAATATTATTTTTAACAATCTTTTTTTTATCATTAGATCCTAATCCGCAGTTTAAGCTTTTATAAATCCCTTTAGATAGACCATTTTTTCTTGAGAAAAAAAAACTTTTCAAACCAGGTATTTTGTTAATTTTTTTTGAACGAAAAATCATTAAATAAATCCAAGATTAAATTTGCAATTTTTATTAGAAAAAGCCAATGCATGAAAAGCATTCCCCATTTCTTTTGGATTTATTAATTTATTAATACTTAGAATTAAGTTTTTAATAGTTACGGCATCTTGGTTTTTGATTATTCGATCTGCTCTCTCCATAATTCCTAATTTTTGTAAAAAAAAATTTTGGGATACAGTTCCAATGTTTTGGATATTATTTCTTTTAAAAATATTCTTTAATATGTTGAAATTAATATCAAAAGTAATATCACAATCAGTGTATTCTTTTAGTAAATCGACAACTCTGTGCTTTTTTATTGCTCTAATAGTATTTTTTCCAACAATACTTGAATAGCCGTAATCAAACATTAGAAAAATACCATTATTGTTTTTTATAATCCTAGATATTGAATTAACATAAGTTTCGATATTGTTAGGGTATTCTAAAATTTTGCTCTTATTAATATTGTAAAATTTTGAATATTTTTTAATAGAGTTATTATTAATTTTATTTTTGTAATAGGTAATATTTTTTTTATTACTATTTTTAAAACCAATACATTGTTCATACCAATTATTACTTTCTTTAAAAAATTGTTTGATAGGAAACGCGTCGAAAAATTCATTTGCTACAATTATTGTTGGATTTTGATTAACTTTATTAATATTTTTTACCCAAATAATATTTTTAAAATCGCTCAAGTTTTTTTTTTGAATTTTTATTAATTTTTCACTTTTTTCGTGCAGATAAACAGTTAATTTTGCATCGAAAGTTTTAATTTTTTTAATTGAATTTATTATTTGTTTGATCATTAAGCCAATTCCAGGCCCTAATTCCAATATATTAATTTTTTTTGGTTTTTTTATATAAATCCAATAAGATACAATCCATACTGATATCATTTCAGAAAAAATACTAGATATGAACGGAGATGTTATAAAATCCCCATTTCGACCAAATATTTTTTTATTTTGATAGTAGCCTAATTTTTTGTCGTAAAGGGCGATATTAATAAATTGATTTAATGGAATAAATTTTTTTTTATTAATTAATTTTTCTATACGATTCATCTTTAATTATTTTAAATGCAATTATTCCAAAGACTAAAAAACATAGACTTAAACACGTTCCTAAGGATACATTAAAAATTATATAGCCTATTTGCTTGTCTGGTTCCCTAAACATTTCTGATATAATTCTAAATAGAGAATAAAAAATTAAGAAATAACAAGATAATTCTCCGTTAAATATTTTTTTTTTATATTTTAAGATAATATTCAACAATAAGAATAATATTAAACCTTCAAGGATGGCTTCATATAGTTGCGATGGATGTCTTGGTTCCATGTCTACTTTAGGAAATATTACTCCATAATTTGAAAAAGTTTTTTTTCCATATAATTCTCCATTTATAAAATTAGCAATTCTTCCAAGAAATATACCAATTGAAGCAACGCAAACAATTATATCCGTTAAGACAAGTACCTTAATTTTATTTTTTTTTGCAAAAATTATTGAAGCAATAAAAACACCGATAGCACCGCCATGAAAAGACATTCCTCCCTGCCATAAAAATAAGATTTCAATAGGATTGTGAGAATAATAATTAAGATTATAAAATAAAATATATCCAATTCTGCCTCCAAAAATAATTCCCAGAATTAGATAAATTAAAAAATTATCAAGATTTTTGAAGTTAATTTTTTCTTTATCCCAGTATTTTTTAATTAAATATTTTGCATAGTAAAAACCTAAGAATATGCCTGCAATATAAGCTAAAGAGTACCAGCGAATTTCTAGAAAACCAAAATTGATAATGATGGGATTTAGATTGTGAATAAACATTTAAATAATCTTAGAATTATTTATAACTATATTATTAACAAGAATATATGAATAATTATAAAAAAGTTATTAACGATTTTGTAAATTTATTTCAATTAGGAGTTTTAACTGCAAAAGACATTAAGCAAGAAATAAGTAATATTATTCAGTTTAAAAAAGAAAAAATCTTGAATCAATTGAATAATTCTTCTCAGGAAGATTTGAAGGAAATAAAAAATAAAATAAATAAACTAAATTTAGAAATAGAAAAGTTGAAAAAACTAGTTAGGAAAAGATAAGGAAACTCTTAGTCCTTTGCCTTTTGGATTGTTTAATAGTTTTACAGTCCCGCCATGAGAATTGACAATATCTTCTACAATCGAAAGACCTAATCCGACATTGTTATCTTTGAGAGATCTTGATTTATCTACTCTATAGAACGGTCTAAATACCTTTTCTTTGTGCTCATCTGCAATTCCAGGGCCATCGTCATCAATGTTAATTTGAATAGCATTTTTCATTTTTTTACATGTAATTGAAATATTTTCGGCATATTTTTGAGAATTATTTATAATGTTAGCAATGCATCTTCTAATTAGATTTTTTCTTCCAGAAAATATTAAATTCTTAGGACTTTTAATTTTAATATTTTTTTTAAAATTTTTATCAATTAAATTCTGAATTAATTGAACAATGTTAAATTTTTCTGCAGGTTGCGAATATTGATTGCTCGCAAAATCAAGATATTCATTAATCATTTTTTCCATTTCAGTAATTTCTTCTTTTAAAGAATTTAATTTTTGATTTTTATTTAAAAGTTCAATTTGTAATTTTAATCTTGTTAGAGGCGTTTTCAGATCATGACTAATACCGGATAACATAGCTGTTCTTTGACTAATATGTTTTAAAATTCTTCTTTTCATTTTTTCAAATTCATAAGAAGCCTGTCTAATCTCAAGAGCTCCCGACACTTTAAAATCGCTATCAAATTGCCCTTTGCCAAATTTTTCCACTGCTTGAGAAAGATGAACGATAGGTCTTATTTGATTACGAAGAAAGATTATTGAAATAAAGAGAAATATTAATGAAGGAACAGTAATCCAAAGTGCAAATATTCTTCCTGATGTAGATCTTATTTTTGATTTAGGTACTAAAAATTCAATAACTTCATTTTTATTTAAAAGTACCAATACTTGAACAAATGAACTATTGAATCTTACGTTATGCCAATATGGATTTTTTATTTTATCTGTAAATTCTTCTAGGACAATTTTATCATACAAACTATACCACTTGACTGTTTCTACAGATGGAAGTTGCTGAGTTTCTTTTTTGATTGAAATTATTAAGCCACTTTTATCTTTATAAATATTGATTAATTCATTAGTTTTATTTTTTTGTTTGAAGTCAGGGTAGAGAGCTAAGAATGTATTTATTTCGTTAGCTGCAGATCTAACTAAACCCCTGTTTGTTTTATACCAAATGCTATCAAAAAAAACTCCTCCTACGACAATTTGGATGAGTATTATTGGAGCTACAACAATTAATAATGATCTAAAAAGTAATGTTTTCGGAAATATTTTTCTTAGCATTTCAATCTAGCCACAAAACATAACCGGTGCCGCGGACTGTTTGTAAGTACTTTGGATTTTTTGGATCTGGTTCAATTTTTTGTCTCAGTCTTGTTACTAAAACATCTATACTTCTTTCTTGTGTTAGGTTTGTGATTTTTGATATTTCCTCTCTGGAAAATATTTTTCCTGCAGAACTAATCATATTTTCTAATAAAATTTTTTCACTAGCATTAATTTTTATTATTTTTTTATCTTTTTGGATTTCCATCTTTTTAATGTTAATATTAGCTTTTCCTATCTTAATCGTAGTTATTATATGTTTATCTTTTTTAACTCTTTTAATTACATTTTTAATTCTTAATAAAAGTTCTTTTGGCTCAAAAGGTTTCGGTAAATAATCTTCTGCCCCTAATTCCAATCCCCTCACTCTATCTTCAGCCTCACCTTTCGCTGTAAGAAGAATAATGGGCAAATCAATTGTTTCTCTAATTTCCTTTGTAAGTTGTAAACCGTCTTTACCAGGCATCATTATATCAATTATCGCTAGATCAAACTTAACAATTTTTAATTTTTCTTCAGCATCAGATGCATTGAATGCTGTAGATACAAAAAAATTATTATTTTTTAAATATTGTTTTAATAGATCTCTTATTTTGTCATCATCATCAACAATCAAAATATGTATTTTTGAATTATCCATGAATTATTTTTTCCATTATTGATTTAAAATTTGAAACTTCGTCCGAACTTGAATTCTTAAGTGCATGAATTATTCTTTTTTTTTGTTTATTAAATATTTCATCACATAGTTTTATGCCTTTTTCAGTCAGAACCAACTCTCTTTGTCTGCCATCTTTTGTTCCTTTTTTTTGAGATATGATATTTTTTTTTATTAAATCTTGTAGAACTCTACTCAAACTTTGCTTAGTAATTTTTAATTTTCTTAATATATCGGCAATGCTGATATTAGGATTTCCTTCTATAACACAAAGCAATCTATGGTGAGCTCTGCCAAAAGAATTTTTTTTTAGTACTTCATATGGATCTGAATAAGAATCTATATAGGCTTGAAAAATAAGTTCTATAATTTCTTTTAAACTTTTTTCTCTTAAATATAAAAGATCTTTCATTTTAAAATTATATTGTATGTCAGTTTTATTGACATATCTACTTTACTTATTTACCAATATAATTTTAATTATTTACTAGTTTAAATTTTAATGGATCCAATCCCTTTTGATAAAAGATCAGGAAAAATTTGGTACAATGGTAAACTAGTTGATTGGAAAGATGCTAATTTACATATTCTAAGCCACGGACTTCATTATGCTAGCTGCGTGTTTGAAGGTGAGCGTGTTTATAATGGAGAAATTTTTAAATTAAGAGAACATACAAATAGATTAATTCATTCAGCAGAGAGAATGGGCATGAAGATCCCTTATTCTGCTGAAGAAATAGACAGCGCGTGTAAAGAAATAATTTCCGCACAAAATGTTAAGAGCGGTTATGTAAGACCAGTGGTGTGGAGAGGAAGTGAAATGATGGCTATATCTGCACAAAAAAGTAAAATTCATTTAGCCATAGCAACATGGGAATGGGGTTCTTATTTTGATCCACAAATTAAAATTAAAGGAATCAGACTAGGGATCTCTAAATGGAAAAAACCAGCGCCAGATTCTATTCCTTGGGACACAAAAGCCTCTGGTTTGTATATGATTTCAACTTTGTCTAAACATGAAGCTGAAAAAAAAGGTTATCATGATGCTTTAATGATGGATTATCAAGGCAATATAGCAGAAGCCACGGGCGCAAATATTTTTTTTATTAATACCAAGAATAATGAAATTCACACTCCAATAGCAGATTCTTTTTTAGACGGAATTACCAGAAGATCAATTATAGAAATTGCAAAACAACTGCAGATTAAAGTTTTAGAAAGAAAAATAAAACTTGATGAACTTAATAAATTTGATGGTTGTTTTTTAACTGGTACTGCCGCAGAGGTGACCCCAGTATCTCAAATTGGAGATGTTAAGTTTACAGTGGTTGATATGATTAAAAAGTTAGATAATGATTATTCAAAATTAGTTAATAAAAATTAATAAGAATAATTAATCAATAAGATCTATACCTTTTCTTAAGTAAGCGTATCCTGTCCAAAGTGTTAATATTGCAGACATCCAAAGCAAATATATTCCTAATTGAATTCCGTAATTAAATAGAAATTTATCACCACTACTCCCAGCTAATAAAATAGAAATGGCAATCATTTGTATTACAGTTTTTCCTTTAGATAAACTTGTTACAGGAATATAAATTTGTGCTTTTGCTAAAAACTCTCTTAATCCTGAAATTAAAATTTCTCTTGTTATTATTATAATTGCTGCCACTACATGAGGACCTTTTATGATTTGACCCATTATTAAGAGTGCAAGCGCTGTTGCAACTAAAACTTTATCTGCAATTGGGTCTAGCAATTCACCAAATTTTGATTGTTGTTTATATAATCTTGCAAAAAATCCATCGAGATAATCTGTAAAAGCTGCTATGACAAATATTCCGCAACACAGCCAATCACTTAATTCTCCAGGAAAATAGAAAATCAAAACTAATATTGGGGCAATAAGAATTCTTCCGATTGTTAAAATGTTAGGAATTTTCATTTTTGGGATATTAAACTATTTTTATTAAAAAAATTATAGATTTTATTAGCAACTAAATCACTTATTCCATCTATTTTTTTAATATCTTCGATACTAGCATTCTCTATTAATTTTACAGAACCAAAGTGATTTAACAGTAATTTTTTTCTTCTTTTTCCTATGCCGTCAATTTTATCGAGCACAGATCGAGTAAAAGTATTTTTTCTATTTATTCTATGTGAAAAGATAGCAAATCTGTGAGCTTCATCGCGTAGTCTTTGTAAGAAAAATAACAATACATTATTATTAATTTTAATTTTTTTGTTATTATAATAAAAAGTTTCATCACCTTGATTTCTTCTTTCGCCTTTTGCAATTGCTATCATGTTAAGACCAAAATACCCTAGTTCATCTAAAACTTTTCTAGCTACATTGTAATGACCTTTGCCCCCATCAATTATTATTAAGTCAGGAAATTCATCTTCATTATTTATTTTGATTTTTGCAAATCTTCTAGAAAGAACCTCTTTTAGCATTCCATAATCATCTCCAGGATTAACGTTTGTTTTTGATATATTAAATTTTCTATATTTTTTTTTAATAAATCCATTTTTCCCAAACACAACAAAAGCCCCAACAGCATTAAGTCCTTGAACATGACTATTGTCGTAAACTTCAATCAGGCTTGGGTTAAAACCCAAATTAAATTCTTTATTAATTAATGATAAAAAATGATCATTATTTTCATTCTCTAATAGTTTTTTATCTAGAGCTAATTGTGCATTCTTAATGGCTAATTTTATTGAAAGTTCTTCATTATTATTTTTTGCGGTTTTTATATTAATTTTTTTATTATATTTTTTTTCTAATGCGGTTTTGATCAGATCTAAATCTTTAATCTGTTTACTTAAAATAATTTCTTCTGGTGGGATTTTATTTTCATAAAATTGGATCAGGAAAGAATAAATAATATCGTCTATATTATCTTCTTTGTCGTGTTTTGGAAAAAAAGCTTGATTACCCCAGTTTTGTTTTGATCTATAAAAAAATACTTCAATGCAAGTAATATTATTTTTTTGAAATGCAACAATCAAATCAGCATTATTAAAATTATTTTTATTAATTTGTTGTGATGACTGAATTTGAGTTAATGCTTTTATTCTATCTCTAATTATTGCTGCTTTTTCATAGTTAAATTTTTTACTTTCAATTTCCATTTTTTTGGAAAGTTTTTTTTGTATAAGAGCAGATTTGCCATTTAGAAAATTAACGCTATCAACAACAAGTTTATTATAATCTTTTTCATTGATTTCATTTGTACATGGGGCTGAGCATCTTTTTATTTGGTGTAAAATGCATGGTCTCTTTCTATTATTAAAAGTTGAATCATCACACACTCTTAATAAGAATACTTTTTGCAATGTTTTAATCGTCCAGCTCGCAGAACTAGGAGATGCGAAAGGACCAAAAAAAATATCATTCTTATTTTGCTTACCTCTAAACTTAGTTAGTTGAGGAAATTTATGAGATTTTGTCAGTTGAATATAAGGAAATGATTTGTCATCTTTTAATAATATATTATATCGAGGTTGATTTTTTTTTATTAGATTAGCCTCAAGCAATAATGCTTCAGCTTCATTTTGTGTTGAAATGAATTCTAGATTCTTTGTGTTAGAAATCATCCTTTCAGTTCTGATTGGCAAATAAGAAGATGAAATGTAGCTATTTATTCTATTAGGTAAGTTCTTTGCTTTTCCAACATAAATAATGTTGTTTTTATCATCTAGCATTTTATAAACGCCAGGACCATTAGGTAAAAATTGAATTACATTTTTTATGATCTTTTTTCCTTGTTCAAAGTTTTTCATAATCATTTCGTGTTTTAAAAAATTCTATTCCAACAGATTCAGTATTTTTAATTATATTTAGTTTTTCAATCTTTATTTTAATATTTAGAACATTTTTATTCTTAAAAATTTCATAAATGAAATCATTTGCAAACGATTCTAAAAAGTTATATTTTTTTTCTAAGAGAAAATTTATTTTATTAATAATTTCTTCATAATTAAGTACTGAATTAATATTTCCATCAATTATTTTTTTTTGTTTGTTTAAAATTTCAACATTAAATCTTAATTTTTGAGGTTTAGTCTTTTCAAAAGAGTGGTAGCCAATAATTGCTTTACAGATATAATTTTTAATAAAAATTATTTCTTTAGACTTTAACTTTTTTTTATCTTCAAAAAGTTTTATAATATTGGCCTTATTCATTAGTTCCGATGATATCTGGAGTTTTCCAATTAAGACTTTGTCCGCTATCAACAGCAATGACTTGCCCAGTAATTGTTTTGCTATTTGCTAAAAGATAGGCTGTTTTACATATATCTTGAATTTCAACAGGCTTACCAAGCAAAGTATTTTTTGATTGTTTATTAAAATGTTTTTCAGTTTGTCTTTTGTTTTTAATGACCGGACCAGGAGCAATTGCATTAACTCTAATTGTTGGTGCCAATTTCATAGCTGCAGTTTTTGTTATTGTGTGCAATCCTGTTTTACTAACAGTGTATGAAAAGAAATATGGTGTTAGTTTAAATATTCTTTGATCAAGAATATTAATAATAGATTTATTTTCAGATAAATTTTTAATTTTAGAAAATTCTTTAATAAAAGTAGCTGGAGCCAAAAGATTAATTTTTATATGCTCATCCCAACTTTTTTCGTTAAAATTTAAAATATTATCATTATTAAAAATAGAAGCATTGTTAATTATACAATTAATATTTCCCAAATTTTTATTTGCAGTAGTGATTATTTTTTTTATTATTTTTATATTTAAAAGATTGCCTTGAATACAAACACATTTTACTCCGTATTTTTCTATTTCCTTTTTAAGAACGTTAGATTGTTTTTTTGATTTATTAAAATGAATCCCAATATTCCAGCCCTTTTTTGCAAAATATAAACATAGTTCCCTACCAATTCTTTGAGAGGATCCTGTAATTAAAATACTTTTATTCATTTTATCTCTTTTTTTTTGCAATCATTCCAGCTTTACCCTGTGTTGATCTTCCTATTAATTCTTTTTTTACATCATCGTTATAAACTTTAATTTTGGTACTCATATTAATTTCTAATTCTCTTTCCTGAAGTTTTCTTATTTCATCTCTTATTTTTGCCGCTTGTTCGAATTCTAAGTTTTCGGCAGCTTTTTTCATTTCTTTATCTAGCATTTTTAAATGTTTTTTAAGATTATCACCAATAGGGATGTCATTATCAAAAGTAATATAATCTTTTTCAAAAACTCCCTCCAAAATGTCATTAATTTTTGATTTAATAGACTGAGCAGTTATTTTATTTTTTTTATTGTATTCAATTTGCTTAGTTCTTCTTCTATTAGTTTCATTGATAGCTTTTTTAATACTTTCTGTTTCTTTATCTGCATATAAAATAACTTTACCATCAATATTTCTAGCCGCTCTACCGATAGTTTGTATTAAGGATCTTTCAGATCTTAAGAAGCCTTCTTTATCAGCATCTAAAATTGCAACAAGAGCGCACTCGGGTATATCCAATCCTTCTCTTAAAAGATTAATACCAATTAAAACATCAAATACACCGAGCCTTAAGTCTCTTATAATTTCTATTCTTTCAAGTGTATCAATATCAGAATGCATATAACGAACTTTAATTCCATTTTCATCGAGATATTCTGTTAAATCTTCAGCCATTTTTTTTGTAAGCGTAGTAACCAGTGTTCTTTGGTTATTTTTAGAAATGGTAATGCATTCATTCAACAAATCATCTACTTGATTTTTAGCGGGTTTGATAAAAATTGGAGGATCTATAAGTCCAGTTGGCCTTATAATTTGTTCTGCAAAAACTCCTTTGCTTTGTTTTAATTCCCATTCACTTGGTGTTGCAGAAACAAAAATTGTTTGGGGTCTCATCATGTCCCACTCTTCAAATTTTAATGGTCTATTATCCATACAAGAAGGAAGTCTAAAGCCATAATCTGATAAAGTTTTTTTTCTAGTATAATCTCCTTTGTACATTCCGTTTAACTGAGGAATAGTAACATGGCTTTCATCAACGAATACTAAACAATTGTCGGGAAGATATTCGAATAATGTTGGAGGGGGCTCACCAGGATTTCTTCCAGATAAAAATCTTGAATAATTTTCTATACCAGCGCAACTTCCTGTTGCTTCAATCATTTCAAGATCATATCTAGTTCTTTCTTCTAGTCTTTGCGCTTCTAAAAGTTTTTTTTCATATCTAAATTTTTCTAAAGTAATAATTAACTCTTTTTTTATTTCTTTTATTGCTTTGTCTACTGTTGGTCTAGGAGTGATGTAGTGACTGTTTCCATATAATTTTATTAAATTAATTTCTTTATTGTCAGCACCAGTCAGTGGATCAAAAGACTTTATCTGAATTATTTTATTACCTTCAATTGTAATTCTCCATGCCTCATCTTCATAATGAGATGGAAAAACTTCTATATTTTCTCCTCTAACTCTAAAAGTTCCCCTATGAAAGTTTTGATCATTTCTTTTGTATTGAAGTTCAACAAGTCCTTTAATAATCTTATCTCTTTCATAGCTCTCATTCTTTTTAAAAATCAAAGTCATTTTACTATAAGAGTCGACAGATCCTAATCCGTAAATACAAGACACACTTGAAACAATAATCACATCATCTCTTTCTAAGAGAGATCTGGTAGCCGAATGTCTCATTCTATCTATCTGTTCATTTATAGAAGCTTCTTTTTCTATATAAGTGTCAGATCTTGGAACGTAAGCTTCTGGAGTGTAGTAATCATAATAAGAAACAAAGTATTCAACAGCGTTATTAGGAAAAAAATTTTTCATTTCACCATATAATTGTGCAGCTAAAGTTTTATTTGGAGCAAGAATTAAGGCTGGGCGATTTAATTCTTCGATGATTTTAGCCATTGTAAAAGTTTTCCCAGAGCCAGTCACACCAAGCAAAACCTGATTTTTTTTGTTTTCTAATATTTCTGTTTTTAAAAAAGAAATAGCCTTAGGCTGATCTCCCGCAGGAGTGTATTCAGTTATTAGTTGAAATTTTTTTCCACCTTCTAGTTTTTGTGAAGAAAGTCCTTTAGTATTTGATTTTTCTAATATATTAGTTTGCGAAAGATTTTGCATATTCCAAAATATAATTAATTTAGATGTCTATACTATCAACTTCTTTATCGAGAATAAAAGAATCTCCTACAATTGCAATTACTCAGAAAGCCAGACTGTTAAAAGAAAGCGGAAAAGAAGTAATTCCCCTAGCTTCTGGAGAGCCAGATTTTGATACTCCTGATAATATAAAAGCAGCGGCAATTAAAGCCATTAAAGATGGACAAACAAAATATACAGCGGTTGATGGAACTCCAGAGTTAAAAAAAGCAATTGTTAATAAATTTAAAAGAGAAAATAATTTAATTTTTGATGTAGACAATATTACAGTCGGTACAGGAGGTAAGCAGGTAATTTATAACTGCATTCTTGCAACTATTAACCCAGGAGATGAAGTTATTATTCCAGCACCATATTGGGTTTCATATCCTGACATTGTTTTGTTAGCTGGAGGAACTCCAAAATTTGTAGAGTGTGATGAACAAAGTGATTTTAAAATTTCTGCTGAACAACTTGAAAAATTAATAACAAGTAAGACAAAGTGGTTTATTTTAAATTCCCCAGCCAATCCTACTGGAATGTGTTACTCAAGATCAGAATTAACTGAATTAGTTAAGGTTTTAAAAAAACATAAACACGTTAACATTCTAACAGATGATATATATGAACATATTATTTATCATGATGTCAAAAGTGCTAATGATCCAAAATTTGTAAATATTTTAGAAATAGATAACTTTCTAAAAGACAGAACTATAGTTATAAATGGAGTAAGCAAAGCTTATGCAATGACAGGCTGGAGAATTGGGTATGCCGCTGGTTCAAAAGAATTAATAAAAGCAATGCAGAAAATTCAATCTCAATCAACGACCAATCCATCTTCTATTAGTCAAGCTGCTGCAGTCGAGGCTCTTAATGGAGATCAAAGTTTTATTAACACTAGAGCTTTAGAGTTTAAAAAAAGAAGAGACTTTGTTGTTCATGCTTTAAATAATATTAATGGATTAACCTGTGTTAATCCTCAAGGTGCATTTTATGTTTTTCCTAATTGTAAAAAGACAATGAATAAAAAAACATCTAGTGGAAAAATTATTAAAAATGATACAGATTTTGCAACTTACTTATTAGAAGAAACAGGCGTTGCAATTGTTCAGGGTTCAGCATTTGGATTAGAGGGTTATTTTAGAATTTCTTATGCAACTTCTATGCAGATTTTAGAAAAAGCAGTAATAAAGATTAAAAGTTTTTGTGAAAGTTTAAAATAGTCTTAGTGATTAGATAGATATTTTTCAGATTCAAGAGCAGCTATACATCCCATTCCAGCAGCCGTAACAGCTTGTCGGTATAGTTTATCTTTCACATCTCCTGCAGCAAATACTCCAGGTATATTAGTCTTTGTAGAGTCAGGCTGAGTAATTATGTAGCCGCCACTATCCATATTAATTTGTCCTTTAAACAAACCTGTTGCTGGATCATGTCCGATTGCAACAAAAAGACCGTGAGTTTGCAGTTCTGTTACCGTATTTGTTTTGATATTTTTTAATTTAACAGCAGTTACCCCTTTAGGGTTTTCCGTTCCAATAACTTCTGAAACAACACTGTCCCAAATCACATTAATTTTAGGATGAGAAAATAATTTCTTTTGTAATAATTTTTCTGCTCTTAATTCACTCTTTCTATGAACAAGTGTTATTTTTTTTGCAAAATTTGTAAGAAATAAAGACTCTTCAACTGCAGAATTTCCACCGCCTACAACAACAACATCTTTATTTTTATAAAAGAATCCGTCACAAGTTGCACAAGCAGAAACACCAAATCCTTTATATTTTTCCTCAGAGTCTAAATTTAACCATCTTGCCTGTGCGCCAGTTGAAATAATAACGCTTTTAGCAAAGTAATGAGTTCCAGAGTCCCCAATTATTTCAAAAGGTTTTTTATTAAAATTAACTGTGGAAATATGATCTTCAATGAATTTTGTTCCAACCTTTAATGCCTGCTCTTTCATTTGTTCCATTAACCAAGGACCTTGTATTACATCTGCAAATCCAGGAAAATTTTCAACATCAGTAGTGATCGTTAATTGACCACCTGGTTGTGAACCAGCAATTAGAACTGGTTCAAGCATTGCTCTCGCAGCATAAATTGCCGCTGTATATCCCGCAGGACCAGATCCAATAATAATTACTTTATTTATCTTGTCGACATTCATTGTAGATTTTAATTAATAATACTTATAATTAATTATCATTTTAAACAATGAGATATTTTAAAGCATTATTATTAACAGAAGGTGCTCATGGAATGGTGAGTCAAGCGGAGGGTCTGGCAAAAGCTTTAAAGTTGGATTTTAACCATTGTTTTGTAAATTTAAAAAAACCTTGGAGATACTTTCCTATAAAATTAGTTCCCGTTAGCAAATCTGTTATTGATGGAAAAATTCCAAATCAAATAGAGAATCAAGTGCTAATTTCATGCGGTAAAAATAGCATTATTTCCTCTTTGTTTTTAAAAAGAAATAATAAAAATTTATTCAACATTCATATTCAGAACCCTAAGGTGAACTTTTCAAATTTTGATTTAATTGTTGCTCCAGAGCATGATCAAATAAAAGGGAACAATGTATTAAGTACATTTGGAGCTCTTCATTATATTACTAAACAAGAGATTGATAATAGTAGTAATTTTTTCTCAAAATATAATTTAACTGAAAATGATAGGATTGTTTCTTTAGTCTTGGGAGGTCCAAATAGGTATTATGATTTTAACGAAATTGATCTTGGAAATATTTTTTTATCAATAAAAGATAATTTTTTAGATAAGGGTTTTAAATTAATTCTTGTTAGATCAAGAAGAACACCAGATAATATTATTGATTTTGCTAAAAAGTTTTTTTTAAATTCAGCGGTTATTATTGATTTTGTTAGTAAAGAATTTTATTTATCAGCTCTTAAATTATCCAAAACAATTATTGTAACTTGCGATTCTACTTCAATGATTTCTGAGTGTGCGATCACACAAAAGCCAATATTTGTGGCTAAAATGAAGGCTAAGAGGAGGAATAATAGATTTGAGTATTTTCTTAATAGTTTTAGAGAAAAGGGAATTATTAAATTTTTAGGAGAAAATATTGATAATTGGAATTATCCAGAATTAGATGAGACAAAACGTATTGCGAAAATAATTAAAGAAAGGTTAAATTAATATTAATGAGTTTTTTAAAATCTTTTCAAACTAATTCAGTTCATTCAAGCTATCCTTTTGATCATTGGGAGTTAACAAAGCCTTTAACAGATGAACAAATAAAAGAAATTTGCGAAGCCAAGGTTCCAGAAATTAAAATTGATTTTGATGGAACCAGAGCGGTAGATGGTGGTGCAGGGTCATATAGATCTGGAGATCCTACGGGGGGCAAAGCAGGAAAGATAAGAGAGTTTGTCACAAAAGATAATTATAAAGACTATCCACATTTAAAAAAATTTATTGATGAATTATGCAAGATAGAAACAGCTAAATATGTCGGCTCAAAAATTAAAAAAGATTTAAGCAGAGCTTACGTG
>JABHUX010000005.1 GCA_018658635.1 Alphaproteobacteria bacterium | reverse complement strand
CTCCTTCATTAGAAGGACACCACAAAACCTGCTTATTTTTGTGGAAAATTTTATTAAAAGTATATTTTACTATTTTAAAAGTCAATAATTGAGAATATTTTTAAGATATAACAACAAAATAAATGACCGAAATACAAGCTTATAAAATGGATGGCTTAGGCAATGACTTTATTATCATTGATAGAAGAAAAGATAAAATCGATCTTTCAAAACAACAAATTATAAATGTTGCAGACAAAAAAAAAGGTCTGGGTTGTGACCAAATTATTATTATAGATAAAGATAAAGAAAAAAAAACAAACGCTAAAATAACTTTTTATAATTCCGATGGCGGGGAAACAGGAGCGTGCGGTAACGGTTCTAGATGTATTTCATATTTTTTAATGAATGAAAAAAATTTAAATAGATCAAAAATTAATACTGAAAGTGGGATTCTAAAAGCAAAACTTACTGGAAGAACTGAAGTATCCGTTGATATGGGAATTCCAAATTTTGATTGGAAAAAAATTCCTGTAGTTAAAGAAATGGATAACACAAAGGTTAAAATTAAAACGAAAAATTTTGGAATTTTATCAGGATATACTTTGAGTGTCGGTAATCCTCATATTATTTTCTTTAAAGATATTACAATTGAATTACTAAAAAAAATTGGTCCTCAAATTGAAAATCACGAATTTTTTCCAGAAAGATGTAATGTTACATTTGCCAAAGTAATGAATAAAAAAAATATAGCAGTAAAGGTTTGGGAAAGAGGAGCGGGCTTTACACTTGCTTGTGGCACAGCTGCTTGTGCTACTACTGTAGCAGCAAATAAATTAGGTCTGACTGAAAAAAAAGTTACTATTCATTTTAAAAACGGGTCACTCCATATTGAATGGGCTAAAAATAAACATATTATAATGACTGGATCTGTCTCAAATATTAAAAATATTAGTCTTAAAATATAATTTTTAATGAATTTTTTTAAAAAGCTTCAAGACAGTCTAAAAAAAACTTCAGAAAAATTTACAAAAGGAATTGATGAAATTTTTAATAAATCTAAGCCCCAAGAAGAAATTCTTCAGGATATAGAGGATATTCTTATTCAAGCAGATGTTGGTGTTGGTTTTGTAGAAGAATTTAGAAAGAACATAGCTAATAAAAAGTACAGCAAAGAAGAGTTAACAAAGGAAAATTTCTTTCAAGCTATTTCTTTAGAAATAGAGGAAATTTTAATACCACTACAAAAAGATTTTTTTACTAATAAACATAAAAAACCCACAGTCGTATTAGTTTGTGGAGTTAATGGAGTTGGTAAAACAACAACAATTGGCAAATTATGTAAAAAACTCAAAGCTCAAGGAAATAAAACTATTGTTGGAGCGGCTGATACTTTTAGAGCTGCAGCTATAGATCAATTAGAACTTTGGTGTAAAAAAATTAATGTAGAAATAATAAAATCAGATATTGGCTCAGATCCAGCCTCGGTTGCATTTAAAAGTTTTGAATATGCAAAACAAAACAATGCAGATTACTGCGTGATTGACACGGCAGGACGACTTCAGAACAAAAAGAACTTAATGGAAGAATTCTCTAAGATTATTAGAGTTTTAAAGAAAATTGATGCAGATGCTCCTCATGAAACTATTTTAGTTCTTGATGCAACTACAGGACAAAATGCAATTAATCAAATTGAAGAATTTAAAAAAATTACACCTATTACTGGAATTATTATGACTAAACTAGATGGAACTGCAAAAGGCGGTATTCTTGTCGCGATTGCAAAACAATTTCAAATTCCAATTTATGCAATTGGTGTAGGTGAAAAAGAAGAAGATTTAGATAACTTTATTGCAAAAGACTTTGTGCAAGCTTTTATTAAAAACTAATTTAAAGTTTTTATAAATTTCTGCAATTCAAGCTTAAGTTCAGAATTATAAGTCATCATATGACGATCAAATTGTGGGAAGTATCCATACTTTTTTGATTGAACTTCATCAAATAATTTTTTTCCCATAGCAATAGGTATTATTATATCGGCTCCGCCATGCATTATAAGAGTTGGGGAATTAATATTTTTAATTTTTTTTAAACTTAAATATTTATCTTTTAATATTAGATCCACTGGTAAATAAGGGTAATAAATCTTTGCGGCATCAACAATAGAAGTGTAAGGAGATTCTAAAATAATTCCTGCAAATTTTTGATTTTGACCAACCTCAACTGCAACACCGGTGCCTAAAGATTCTCCATATAAAATAATTTTACTCTTTGAAATATTATTTTTTTCCAGCCATTTTAAAGCACTTCTCGCATCACTATATAAACCTTGTTCTGTTGGACTTCCTTTATTACCGCTAAATCCTCGCCAAGAAATTATTAAATAGTTTAAATTTAAATTTTTTAATTCATTTAATTTATAAATTCTATTTCCTAATCCCCCAGCATTTCCATGGAAGAACAGAACGGTGTATTTATTCTGAGGGTTTTTATAAAACCAAGCTTTTAAAGCAATGCCTTCTGTTGAGGGCACAGATATTTCTTTAGTGTCTGCGTTTAATTTTTCACTACGTAGATAATTGTTTTTATCAGGGTGATATAAAAAATTTCTCTGAAAAACGTACATATAAGTACAAACAGAGGCATAAAGAATTATTGAAGATAAAAAGACGTATAAAAAAATTCGTCTTAATTTCATTGTCTACTAAGTGCTTTAATAAACAAATATAGAGCACTATGATCTAAATTAGCTCTTCCAGATTTTACTGTCTTTGCATAGAGTTCTTGTACTTTTTTTGCAATTGGTAAATTAAGTTTATATTTTTTTGCAGTTGCAATTATATTATTCATATCTTTAAGTTGAGTAGATGCTTTACCGCCAGGTTTAAAATTCTTAGTTAATATCCTTAATCCGTGGTTTTTAAGAATTGGACCACCTGCAAAGCCATGCAACATAATTTCTCTTACAGCTTTGGGGTCTGCTCCTGCTGCTTCTGCTAAAATTAAAGCCTCAGATACAGCTCCAATACTAATTCCAACGATTGTTTGATTTGCTAACTTTGCAACTTGGCCACATCCAGTTTTTCCGACATAAATTGCTGTTCCCATGCTTTTAAATAAAAGCATAACATTATTAAATATTTTTTTTTCTCCACCCACCATAATTGCAAGGGTTCCTTTTTCTGCTCCTATCGTTCCGCCAGAAACAGGCGCATCTAGAAAAGATGCTTTTTTCTTTTTTAAAGCTTTGCCAATTTCTAAAGCTGTATTTTGAGTGGTTGAACTCATATCAATTACAATCTGCCCTTTTTTCAAATATGGCTGAATTTTTTTTATAAGAATTGCTTTACAAACATCATCGTTTGCAAGCATTGAAACGATTACTTTAGAGTTTTGAACTAAATCTTTTATATCTTTAAAAACTTTCGCTCCTTTTTTTTGGAGTTCTGAAGTTTTATCTGGAGTTCTGTTCCAAACATTTAATTTAAATCTTTTAGATAAAATGTTTTTTGCCATAGGCAAACCCATTAAACCTGTGCCAATAAATCCTACTGTTTTGATTGAACTGCTCATTTAATTTTAAATAAATTTTTATTAGCCAAAATTATACCTGTTAATACAAATAAACCACCAAACCAATGGAAGCTTTGTAATTTTTCATTAAATAAAAAATAGCCATATAGTGCGCTATAAATAGGCATCAAATAAACCACTAATCCAGTTATAGAAGCGCCAACAAATTTTTGTAATTTTGAATACATTAAAAAGGCAATAATTCCTGGAAAGATTGCAGCAACCACAGTCCAAAAAACAAAATCTTTATTAAACGAAGTGGTATAAAAAAAAGTTTCTTCAACATAATACATCGGTAACAAACAAATAACTCCAGCAATTGCCATAAGGCCAAAACGAGTTAGCAGATCAAATTTACTTTTCCAGTTCATTAAAAATACTGAATAAACAGCCCAACTAATCATTGCTCCTGAAATCCAAATATCTCCTTTAGTAAATTGCAGTCTCATTAATGTTTCAAACTGACCTTTGCAAACCACAACCATAATTCCAGATAAACATAAAACTGTTCCAAATATCTGAAGTTTGCTTAACTTTTCTTTATAAATAAAAACTGAAAGTAAAATAATAAATATAGGAGAGGCAGAATAAATAATTCCCATATTTACAACGCTAGTT
>JABHUX010000028.1 GCA_018658635.1 Alphaproteobacteria bacterium | reverse complement strand
TCATAAAACTAATATTTCATTAAACTGCTTTGGAATAGCAGTTGTTTTATTTGGAACTGCAATTATTTTATTTGTAATCGAAGTACAAATGTCGGCACGTGCTTTAGAATATCATTTGACCGACCTTAAAGATAAAGAAGACAATATTTTTTAATGTTAGTCCAAAGATTAAGTCTTGGATTATTTATTATTCCATTATCAACAGTTTTTGCTTGTCTTGCTGTTGCGGTAGCTCTGAATGTTTATGAACCATGTAACCCATTTATTAATGGCTGCTATACCATTAGTAGAATTGGAAGGAGTCATCCGGGTGTTCTAATATTTAAACCAATGATGCTAATAACCGCCATAATGATCGTTGCTTATTGCTTTGAACATGTAAGAATTTTTAAAAAATTTTTAATTTCCAAAATATATTTAAATTTGATTTTATTATTTGGCCTTATCTCAGCCATATGCTTGCTTATCTACATTTTATTTTTAGGAGTTGAAGGATCAGAAATTTGGAAGTTTATGAGAAGAGGTGGAATTTTTATTTATATTGTTAGTTTAGTATTTGCTCAGTTCTTTGTTGCATTGTCCTATATGAAAATAAAAGATAACTATCAGGTTATTGTTTCATCTAAAGCTATTAAGGTCACTTTTTATCATAGTCTTATGGTTGTTATTTTTGGCTTTGTTTTATTTTTATTTACCAATCGATTCTTACAGTTAACAACTTGGAATACTAGAATCATAATTGAATGGAACTATTTTCTATTTATGAGTTTATTTTTTCTAAATACTTATTTTATTTGGAAAAAAATTAATGCGACAAATTGAGTTTGGTGTTATTTTTCTATATGAAAAACAAAGACTATTCCTACTAAAATACTCAGAATTAAGGGTTGTATTTATTTTATTAGTGTTTGACATTAAATATGAAAATAATTAATCATACACAACTCAACAAAAATGACTGAAACTCTAACTCCCTACTTAAGTTCTTTTTTTATTCTTTTTAGAGAAGGATTCGAAGGTTTATTAATTTGCATTTTAGTATTTACGTATTTAGATAAAATGAATGCAAGGCATCAGCGTCCCGCTGTTATCTGGGGGTTGATTGCTGGTGTTGTTGCATCTTTATTATCTGCTTTAGCTGTAAAAAAAATTGCAGCAATAACACATGCCCATCAAGAATTATTTGAAGGTTCAGTAATGTTAATAGCATCTGGTATGTTAGCTTATGTTGCTTATTTTAGTCACAGTGCAAAACAACACGTCGAAGGCAAAGTAGATAAGGCTATTTCTACAGGTAACCCTTTCTTTTTATCTCTTACAGTTTTTTTTTCAATTATACGCGAAGGCTTTGAAGTGGTGTTATTTTATGCTGCTTTATTTACCTCTGCAATTTACAGCACTCTACCTGTAATTGCCGGTGCAATTACCGGAACATTCGCGCTAGTTTTTGTGTATTTCGGTTTAAACAAAATTACTAAAATAATTCCTATAGGATCTTTCTTTAGAATTTCTAGTATTTTACTACTCTTACTTTCAGTTTACTTTGGCTATGAAGGAGCAAAAGAGTTTTATGCGGGTTTGCGTGAACTAAAAGTAATCTAATTTACAAATTTAAAATTAGTAATTAATATTAATGATACCTGGCTTTAGTTATAGAAGAAGATTTTCAGATTTAACTGAAAAAGAAATTTTAGCATTAGCCATTTCTTCAGAAGAAGATGATGCTTCAATTTATAGAAGCTACGCTGAACATTTAAAAAAAGATTATCCGGATTCTGCAAAGATATTTTTAGATATGGCACGAGTTGAAGATGGTCATAGAAAAATTCTAATTAATAAATTTCAGTCAAGATTTGGTGAAAACATTCCTCTTATCAGAAGAGAACATGTTTCGGGTTTTTATGCCCGTAAACCAGTCTGGCTGATAAAGAATCTAAGCGTTGATAGAATTAGATTGGAATCTGAAATGATGGAGAGAGACGCTTATAATTTTTACATAAAAGCAGCCCAGGCAACAACTGATGCTGGAACTAGAAAATTACTTGGAGATCTTGCAGCGGCTGAAGCAGGACACACTACTGTTGTAGATAAATTAATAGAATCGCACGCAACTGGTGATGCAAAAGAAACTGAAGCCAGAACTGCTAAAAGACAATTGATTTTGACGTGGGTTCAGCCAGGATTGGCAGGATTAATGGACGGCTCTGTTTCAACCTTAGCTCCTATTTTTGCAACAGCATTCGCCACACAAAATACTTGGACAACTTTTATTGTAGGTCTTGCAGCGTCTATCGGAGCTGGAATATCTATGGGTTTAACTGAGGCCGTTTCTGATGATGGTGCAATTTCAGGAAGAGGTTCTCCTCTTAAACGAGGTATTGCGTCAGGCGTTATGACAGCGGTTGGTGGATTAGGGCATGCACTGCCCTATTTAATTCCACATTTTTGGACAGCAACTATTCTTGCGATGATTGTTGTTTTCTTTGAACTGTGGGCGATTGTTTGGATTCAAAATAAATATATGGAAGCTCCATTCTTTAGAGCGGCCCTTCAAGTTGTTGTTGGCGGAGCGTTCGTTCTTGCAGCTGGAATTCTTATAGGATCGGGTTAATTAAGATCTGTAATCTGCGTTAATTGAAATATAATCTGCATTAAAATCACAAGTATAAGCAGTAAATTGTCCCTTACCTAAATTTAAATTTACATCAAAGATAATATCATCACCAAGCATGTAGTTTTTTACTTTCTGCTCATCGTAACTTGGCACCTGCATTCCATATTTTGTAATCAAAGAACTTCCAATTTTAATTTCAATTTTTTCCTGTTTTACTCTTTCATTGGTTTTGCCAATCGCCATTAAAATTCTACCCCAATTAGGATCGCTTCCTGCAAGTGCAGTTTTCACAAGTGGTGAATTCGCTATAGACATAGCAACCTCTTTTGCAAATTTATCATTGGAAGCACCTATTATGTTTATAGTAAGAAATTTTTTAGCTCCCTCTCCATCTAAAACAACTTGTTTTGAAAGATCTAACATCACTTCATAAAGTGTTTTTTCAAAATCTTTTGCGGCTTTGGAGTTAATATTATTAATAATTCTATTCTTAGCTTTTCTAGTTGAGAAAAGTAAAACCATATCATTTGTTGAAGTATCTCCATCAACTGTAATTGCATTAAATGTATTTTCGATATTTCTTTTCAACATTTTATTTAGAACTTCTTGAGAAATATTTGCATCAGTAAAAATAAAGCCAAACATCGTTGCCATATTTGGAGCTATCATTCCTGATCCCTTTGCAATGCCCGCTATATTTATAAAATCTTTATTGGTTTGCACTGCTGCACAGCTCATTTTTCCAAATGTGTCTGTAGTCATAATAGATAAGGCCTGCTTAATCCAAGTTAACTTTATAGGTCTTTTTAATTTTTCAATTAAATTTGGAAGAACGCCCTTAACTTTTGCAAGTGGAAATGGTTGGCCAATAACGCCTGTAGATGCAAATAAAATTTGCTTGTTTGAAATTTTTTTCTTATCTGAAAAAAATTTTGCAAGCTCAATAATGCTATTTAAACCTTGTTTACCTGTGTATGCATTTGCATTTCTAGTGTTAACTAATAAAGCTCTAATATCTTTTCTATTCGCCTTAACATTCCAATCAATGCAAACAGACCTTGTTGAAGATTTTGTATAAACTCCTGAAAATATAGCGCCCTCTGGAAAATAAAATAAACTCACATCATCTCTATTTGTGTTATACAAACCTGCGCTTACTGTTGAAATCTCCAGTCCATCAATGCTTGGCATCTCGGGAAAATCTTTGGTAACTCTATTAAGTTGTTTCTTCTTAAAAAAGTTTTGAAATAGCGTAGTCATGTGTATTTTATTTAGTATTTTTTCAGTTATAAGGTAGTTGCTAAATTTATACTATTTAATTTATCTATAATAATATCTCAAAATGATACCTGGTTTAAACATTTTAAAAAAAATATTTAAAACATCTAATGAGCGTAAGCTAGTTGAAATACAGCCGTTAGTTCAAAAAATTAATTCATTAGAACCGCAAATCCAAAAGCTATCAGATCAAGATTTAAAGAGCAAAACGCAAGAATTTAAAAAAAGAATTAAAAATGGGGAAAATTTAAATAAAATTTTACCAGAAGCATTTGCTTGCGTTCGTGAAGCTAGCATTAGAACCATAGGTCAAAGACATTTTGATGTACAGTTGTTGGGTGGAATTATTCTAAATCAAGGCAATATTTCAGAAATGAAAACTGGGGAAGGAAAAACATTAGTTGCAACGTTGCCAGCTTATTTAAATAGCTTAACGGAAAAAGGAGTTCATGTTGTAACGGTGAATGATTATCTTGCAAAACGTGACTCGGAATGGATGTCAAAAATTTATAATTTTTTAGGAGTCAGTGTTGGCTGCATCATAAATGGTATTGATGATGTTAGTAGAAAAGCTCAGTACGAATGCGACATTACCTATGGAACAAATAATGAATTTGGATTTGATTACTTAAGAGACAACATGAAATATTCAATTGCTGAGATGGTACAGCGAAAACATTATTTCTGTATTGTTGATGAGGTAGATAGTATTTTAATTGATGAAGCCAGAACTCCTTTAATTATTTCTGGACCCACAGAAGATAATTCTTCTCAATATTTTTTGTGTAACAAATTAGTTAATCAATTAAACAAAGAACATTATGATACCGATGAAAAAGATCGCAGCGCCCTGCTGACTGAGAAAGGAATCGATTTCATTGAAGATAAATTAAGAAAAATAAATTTATTAAAAGGAGCTAGTTTTTACGATCCACAAAATTTATCTATCGTTCATCACATTAATCAGTCTTTAAGAGCAAATATGCTTTTCACTAAAGACAAGGACTACATTATTAAAGATAATCAAATTTATATTATTGATGAGTTTACGGGACGTATTATGGAAGGCAGACGATATTCTGATGGTCTACATCAAGCAATCGAAGCAAAAGAAGGAGTTCAAATACAAAATGAAAATCAAACTTTAGCTTCAATAACATTCCAAAATTATTTTAGATTATATGAAAAACTTTCTGGCATGACAGGAACTGCCATGACGGAGTCTGAAGAATTTTATGAAATTTATAAATTAGATGTAGTGGAGTTGCCAACGAATAGACCCATGGTGAGAAAAGATTTTAATGATAAAATTTTTAGAACTGAAAAAGAAAAGTTTAATGCAATTATAAAACAAATTGTTTCTGCTAATGAAAAAAAACAACCTGTTTTAATTGGAACTACTAGCATTGAAAAATCTGAAAGAATTTCAAAAATTTTAAAAGAAGAATCAATAAAACATAATGTTTTAAATGCAAAATTTCATGAACAAGAGGCGCATATCATTGCGCAAGCAGGAAGAATTGGTGCTGTTACCATTGCAACAAACATGGCAGGTAGAGGAACCGACATTCAGCTTGGTGGTAATTTAGATTTAAAAATTAAAGAAGGCGGAACTAATGATAAGGTTTTAGTTGCGAAAACTAAACAAGAGCATGAAGAAGAAAAAACTAAGGTATTAGATAGCGGTGGATTATTTGTTATTGGAACAGAACGTCATGAAAGCAGAAGAATAGATAATCAATTGCGAGGACGAACTGGAAGACAGGGTGATGTGGGTGCTTCTATTTTTTATTTAAGTTTACAGGATGATCTGATGAGAATTTTTGGATCTGAAAAAATTGATTTTATGTTACAAAAACTAGGGCTTAAAGAAGGAGAGTCTATAGATCATCCCTGGATTAATAAAGCCTTAGAAAAAGCACAGCAAAGGGTTGAGGGTAGAAACTTTGATATTAGAAAAACTTTATTACAATTTGATGATGTGATGAATGATCAAAGAAAAGTAATTTTCGAACAAAGATTGGGAGTAATAAAAAATCAAAATATTTACAATGTAGTAAATGATATCTTTGATGAGATAGTAGAAAATTTAATTAGCGAGATACGTAACTACAGGGACAGTGCTGACGTTAATTCTAAAAAATTAATTAAAACAAAAACCGAACGTTTATGCGGAACAAAAATTGATGACAATGATTTTAATGTCTGGCTTTCAAAAAGCAGCTCTGAACAAAAAGAATTTTTAAAAAATCACTTTGATCAAAGAAGAAACGCGAGAATTACTACTGCCGGAGATGAAATTAATAAAGATGTTGAAAAGAGAATTTTCCTGCAAAATCTTGATTATGAATGGAGAAGCCACTTACAATATCTTGAACAATTAAGACAAGTAATTGGTCTAAGAGGCTATGGTCAAAAAAACCCATTAGATGAATATAAAAGAGAAAGTTTTAATTTATTTAAAGATCTACTTTCAAAAATTAAAGAAAATTTGATTATGTTCTTAATTAATATTCAAGTAACAAAAGAAGATAGACCTTCGCAACCACAGCAGCCTGCTCCTCAAGAAAAAATCTCGAGAAATGCTTCTTGTGCTTGTGGATCTGGAAAAAAATATAAAAATTGCTGCGGTGCCTTAAGCAAAGATTAAAGCTAAAATAAATAAAATTATAATAATAGCGACTGTTGCAACTAATCTACGATTATTCTGAAGTAATAATTTCCAATTAAACGGATTAAAAGTAACGGTATTGATTTGTGTATCTTTATAAAATTCTTCTTTAGTAATCATCACATCTCTTCCTATGCTTAAAAATCTATTTTTTCGTTGATAAATAAGCTCTTCAGGAGAATTTTGCATTAGTTCATTTAAATTTTTTTTAATACTCAATGTAACATTTGCAGCTATTTCATTATGGTTTCGGTGGGCCCCACCCTTTGGCTCTTTAATAATTTCATCAATAATTTTATTTTCAAATAAATCTTGAGAAGAAATCTTCATAGCTTCTGCTGCTTCTTTTGCTTTTTTTGAATCACGCCAAAGAATAGATGCGCATCCCTCTGGAGATATTACTGAATAGACTGAATATTCTAACATCAAGACTTTATTGGCAGTTGCAAGTGCAATGGCTCCTCCTGAGCCTCCCTCTCCTATAACAACAGAAATGATTGGAACTTTTAAATTAAGACAACACTCAATACATTTTGCAATAGCTTCTGCTTGACCTCGCTCCTCTGCTCCTTTTCCAGGATAAGCACCCGGCGTATCTATAAAAGTTATAACTGGAATATTTAGTCTGTCTGCAAGATTCATTAAACGCATGCTTTTACGATAACCTTCAGGTCTCATCATTCCAAAATTTCTTTGAATTCTAGATTGAGTATCATTTCCCTTTTCTTGACCGATAACTAAAACAGAAATCCCATCAAGAGTTGCAAATCCTGCTAACACAGATTGGTCTTCTGCATACAATCGATCTCCAGATAGATTTGTAAAATCTGGAAAAATGTTTTGAATATAATGAATAGAACGTGGTCTAAATTCATGTCTTGCTACTTTTGTTTTTTGCCAGCGATTAAGATTTGCATAAGCTCTCTCTAGCGCTTCATTTAATCTTCGTTCAGCATCAACAATCGTAGGGTTTTCAATGGTAGTAATTCCCTTTGCAAGATAAGGAGCTTTTAGCTCCTGAACTCTTTGATCTAATGTTTTAATATCGTCTTCAAAATCTAAATAATTCATTTAATAATTTTATTTTTAAACATATTGAGTTTGGGTAAAGTTTATATATAAATTGACGCCCATATGAAATCTTTTCCAAAAAATACCACTATAACAGGAAAAATTTCTAAAGAATTTGAAGAAATTTTAACTTTAGATTGCTTAGAGTTTGTAGCTGATTTACATCGAAAATTTAATTCACGAAGACTTGAGCTGTTAAAACGCAGACAAGAAGTTCAAAAAAAAATTGATGGAGGCTGGCGGCCTAATTTTTTAGATGAAACAAAGTCTACAAGAGAAAAAGATTGGAAAATTTTAGGTATTCCAAAAGATTTGCAAGATCGAAGAGTTGAAATTACAGGTCCTACTAATCAAAAAATGATTATCAATGCACTTAATTCCGGGGCGTGTTGTTTTATGGCAGATCTTGAAGATTCAGCAACTCCGACTTGGAATAACGTTATTGAAGGTCAAATTAATTTGAAGAATGCAATTAATAAAAAAATTAATTTTATAGATAAGGCTAATGGCAAAGAATATAAATTAAATGAAAAGCATGCGGTCCTTATTGTAAGACCAAGAGGGTGGCACTTAGATGAGGCGCATTTCTTAGTTGATAATGAAAAATGCTCAGGCGGAATATTTGATTTTGCTACTTATTTTTATCATAACGCAAAACAACTTCTGCAAAATGGAACGGGTCCTTATTTCTATTTACCAAAAATGGAAAGTCATCTTGAAGCTAGACTTTGGAACGATGTATTTACTGAGGCGCAAAAAAAATTAGGGATCAAGCACGGAACAATCAAAGTAACAGTTTTAATTGAAACAATTCTTGCATCCTTTGAGATGGATGAAATTTTATTTGAGTTAAAAGATCACATCGTAGGTCTAAACTGTGGAAGATGGGATTATATTTTTAGCTACATTAAAAAATTTAAAAACTTTAAAGACTTTTTATTACCAGATCGATCTAGCCTTAAAATGACTTCACATTTTTTAAGATCGTACGATCTACTCTTAATTAAAACATGTCATCGTAGAGGTGCTCACGCGATGGGTGGAATGGCTGCTCAAATTCCAATTAAAAATAATGAAGCCTTAAATCAAAAAGCAATGGAAGCTGTAAAACTAGATAAATTAAGAGAATCTAATGACGGTCATGATGGTACTTGGGTTGCTCACCCTGATTTAGTAAAAATTGCAAAAGATATATTCGATCAAAAAATGCCGCAGGCAAACCAAATTAGCAAAGTTTTGAGCGATATAAAAATTGAAGCTAAAGATTTATTATTAGCTGAAAAAGGAAATATTACTGAAGAAGGTGTTAGAAAAAATATTTCTGTAGGAATTCAATATTTAGCTGCATGGCTTGGTGGCAATGGTTGCGTTCCTCTTTATAATTTAATGGAAGATGCTGCTACAGCTGAAATTTCAAGAGCGCAGGTTTGGCAATGGAATAAACATCAATGCAAAACTGTTGAAGGCAAAACAATTAATCCTAATTACGTAAAAAATATTGTTAAAGAAGAAATGGTGCAGATTAAAAAAGAAGTTGGTGAACAGAAATTTGAAAAAGGGAATTACGAGCGGGCTGCAAAAATGTTTGAGGAAATGTCGATTGCTGACCAATTTGAAGATTTTTTAACTGTTCCTGCTTATAACGAAATTATTAGATCAGAAGTTAGATAAGCTTGTTATTTAACTATATTTAATTTCTCGACTGGAATTTTTTCAATAATTTTTGTTTTTTCTATAACAATATCTTTTGAACCAAAGTAATAAAGAATACAAAGGATAGCTATCAAGATAGCTATGGCAGTTAAGATAATTTGTATTGAAGTTCTAAAAGGCATAACGGATTAATTATATAATATTTCAATTAGAATTATGTTAATAAATTATTCATTCAATAATGGCAACGCATAAAAGCTTAGTATTGGTTGGAATGATGGGTACTGGCAAAAGTACTATTGGAAAAGAAGTTGCAAAGAAATTAAAAATTGAATTCGTTGATACCGATATATTAATAGAAGATGATGCTAATCTTACTATTGCTGAAATTTTTGAAAAAAATGGAGAAAAATATTTTAGAGAATTGGAAGAAAAAATTTTCTTAAAAATTAAAAATGATAAAGAAAAAATAATTTCTGTGGGTGGTGGAGCGTTTATTAATGAAATTATTAGAAAAAAAATTTTAAAAGAATATCTATCTATTTGGCTTAATATGGATGAAGATTTGATTATTAGCCGCATTAAGCGTAATGCTAAAAAAAGACCAATGGTAGATCAAAATGACATTGAAAAAAGTATTAAAAATTTAAAAAAAAATAGAGATCCGATATATAAATTGGCCAACTATCAAATAAATTGTAATTTAAATAGTAAGAACAAGATTATTGAAAAAGTTATAGATTTTTATGAAAAAAATAACAATTAAAGTTAATTTAAATAATAACAGTTACCCAATTATTATTGGTAAAGATTTATTAAATAATACGGGTACAGAAATAAAAAAAATTATTCCAAAGGCAAAAAAATTTTTATTAATTACTGATAAAAATATTCCAAAGTCTTATATTCGTTTAATCCTATCCTCTATAAAATCTAAAAATAAATACCTGTTTACATTAAGTGCTGGTGAAAAATCAAAAAATATGAATTTTACTAACGCAATAATAAAAAAATTATTTAAATATAATTTTAATCGCGGTGATTGTGTGATTGCTTTAGGTGGAGGAGTTATTGGAGATTTATCAGGATTTGCAAGCAGTATATTTAAAAGGGGCGTTAGCCTGGTTCAAGTTCCAACAACTTTATTAGCCCAGGTAGATTCTTCAATTGGTGGAAAGACTGGAATTAACTCTAGAGAAGGTAAGAATATGATTGGAACATTTTATCAGCCTAAGCTTGTTTTAATTGACCCAATTACATTAAAAAGTTTACCCCATAGACATTTAGTTGCGGGCTATGCTGAAATTTTAAAATACTCTTTAATTATGAACGCAAAATTCTTTTCTTGGTTAGAAAAAAATTCTCATGCAATAATTAATTTAACAGACATGAATCTAGTCATGCATGCAATTAAGGAAAGTTGCAGAAGTAAAGCAATTATTGTGCAAAAAGATGAAAAAGAAAGAAATCTAAGAGCAATACTCAACTTTGGTCATACATTTGCTCATGCCTTTGAAGCTGTAAAAAAATATTCAAATGATCTTATTCATGGTGAGGCAGTTTTATATGGAATGATGATAGCATCTTCTTTATCTGCAAAAATGAAAATGCTTAATATAAATGAATATCAACGTATCAAACGTTTATATCAAAGATTAAATATTAATTATCAAATTAAAAATATTTTTAATAAAAAAGATATTAATAAAATTTTTGATTACATGAGGCATGATAAAAAAATCTCAGGGTCTAAAATCAATTTAATTTTATTAAGCAAAATTGGAAAGGCTAAAATTTTTTCTTCTAATTTAAATAGAAATATCAAACCTATTTTAGTTGAACAATTTAATTAATTTTTATCTCAAGAGAGTGAATAGCATTTTTCATCTCTTCATTTAAAATTTCATAAATTTTCTTGTGTGCATCTATTGCTTTTAATTTTTTCAGTTCTGTAGAAGAAATTATTACTTCAAAATGACTATTATTATTTTTTGGTGACTGAGCATGATGCTGGTGTAAATGTGATTTATTATTCACTTCTACATTCTCGCACACGATATTTTGTTTAATTTTATCTAAGATAATATATTTTAGATCGGACATAAAATAATTTTAATCAATTTAAAAAATTACGCAAATGAGAAAGATCTGTGAATGGAGCAAATGTAAAGAGATAGCTTCTGGTCAAGGTCTTATAAAGAAAGATATCAATAAACAATACAAATGGTTTTGTGGTGATCATTTGAGAATTCACAACAAGACCAATGATAATTCGTGTGACTGGAAAAGATGTAAACAGCCAGGAGAGTTTAAAGCTCCTTCAAAAACTATAGGTGAATATAAATGGTTCTGCTCCGAACATATAAAAATTTATAACCATGAGTGGGATTTTTTCTCTGAAATGTCACAAGATAAAATTGAAGAATTTATTCATTCGGATATTACCTGGCACAAACCAACATCTAAACTTGGTTCAAAAGATAACTTTTTTAATAAAGTTTGGAGAAATATTTTGGAAGAGCAAGATATTTTTCCGGCAGATTATTTTAAACAATTTGAAAAAAAAACAATTTATAGCTCAAAAGAAATAGAAGCTTTAAAAAAACTAGATTTAAAAAGCAATGTAAAATGGAGCGAAATTAGAGAGCAATTTAAAAAACTTGTAAAAAAATATCACCCAGATACAAATTCTGGAGATAAAAAATTTGAGAATAAATTAAAAGAAATAACCATTGCCTATACTGTTTTAAGGAATAATCAAAAAAATGTAAATCATGGACAATAATATTTTTGAAAGCGCTCCCGATATAAAAATTTCTGTAAAGCAAACTTTTAATATTGATACCGATATGACGGTAGAAAGTTTTTCAAAAAAAAATCAGTTTGTTCCTGAACTAGACAGCGCTTATAAATTTGATCGCGATACAACTCTAGCAATTCTTGCTGGTTTTGTTTTTAATAAAAGAGTTTTAATTCAAGGATTTCACGGCACAGGAAAATCAACTCACATCGAACAAGTTGCAGCAAGATTAAATTGGCCTTGCATACGAGTTAATTTGGATAGTCATATAAGTAGAATTGATCTTTTAGGAAAAGATGCAATCATAATAAAAGATAACAAACAAGTTACTGAATTTAGAGAGGGAATCTTACCTTGGGCGCTACAAAATCCTGTGGCTTTAGTATTTGATGAATATGACGCTGGCAGACCAGATGTTATGTTTGTGATTCAAAGATTGCTTGAAAGTGAAGGTAAACTAACTTTGCTTGATAAAAATAAAGTAATTAAACAGAATAAATATTTTAGATTGTTCGCAACAGCTAATACTATTGGTCTTGGTGACACTTCAGGACTTTATCATGGAACGCAACAGATTAATCAGGGACAGATGGATCGATGGAATATTGTAACGACACTGAATTATCTAAAACAAGAGAATGAACTTGAAATCATATTATCAAAATGTCCTCATTTAAATAATGCTGATGGGAAAAAAATTGCACAAAAAATGATTCAAGTTGCTGATCTAACACGATCTGGTCTTGCTAATGGAGATATTTCAACGGTGATGAGTCCCAGAACAGTAATGACATGGGCGGACAATTATAAAATTTTTAGTGATATTGGTTATTCTTTTAGAATATCATTCTTAAATCGTTGCGATGAATTAGAAAGAGCAATTATTTCTGAATATTTTCAAAGGTGTTTTGCTAAGGAACTTACTGAAACATCCGCAAGTATAAAAATAAATCTTAAAAATGGAAAATGAAAAACAAGCTGAAAATTTTAAAATAGCTATCTCATCAACCATTAAGGCATTAGCTAAAAAACAAGATCTTAATATTTTATTTTCAGACGCACCAACTAAAGATAGCAATTTTATAAATCTTCCAAAGATTAGTTTCGATACTATAGATGAATATCAAAATATTAGAGCTCTTGCTGATTCTGAGGCTTTAAAAATAAAATATAGTAATTCAGAACTTTTGAAAAAATTTGAACCAAGAGGAATGATTGCAAAAAATATTTATAAAAGTGCTGAAAAAATTCGTTATGAAAAACAAGGCTCAGAAAATTTTGCAGGAATAAATTTAAACTTTAAAAACTATTATCAAAAGAAATTTAAAGAACAACACGAAGATACCTATAATAGCATCGAGAAAGCCTTTGATATTATTTTAGCAAACCACCTGCTTAATCTGGACTTAAATATTGACGAGAAGAAAAGTTTAAAAAATTGGAACAAGATTCTTGATGAGCAGATTAAAAATAAATTAGATTTATTAAAAAAAAATATTTCTAATCAAGAAAAATTCTCTACTATTTTAAACTCTATTATTCAGGATCTAAAATTAGAAGAAAAATTAAGCCCTAATGACAGTGATAACGATAATGAAGAAAAGAATGAGAATAAACTTAAAGACCAGAATGATAATGAGATCAATCAGGATAAAAATTCCAATAAACAAGACTTTAATATTGAAAGCATAATTCCTGATGTTGAGATTGATGCAAATCAAAGTGAGCAGAAATCTTTAATTGAAGATGAAAATAGCTCAAACGATGAAATTAAATCTTCTCATGTTAAAAATAATAATGGCGAAGTTAAATATAAAATTTTTACAAATAAATTTGACAAGATTATTAATGCTGATGAGATGGTCGATCCTAGTGAAATGATTAGATTTAGGGAAAATTTAGATAATCAATTAAAATCTTTTCATAACTTTATCTCTCGACTTGCAAATAAATTACAAAGAAAATTGCTTGCCTTTCAAAATAGATCTTGGGAGTTTGATCTAGAAGAAGGAATGCTTGATAGTGCAAAATTAACTAGAGTTATCATCGATCCTCACAACTCTCTTTCTTACAAGAAAGAAAAAAATACAAATTTTAAAGATACAGTAGTAACTTTGTTAATTGATAATTCCGGATCAATGCGTGGTAGGCCCATCTCTATTGCTGCTATTTGTGCTGACATTTTATCCCGTACACTAGAAAGATGCTCCGTAAAAGTTGAGATATTAGGATTTACAACATTAAATTGGAAAGGTGGAAAAAGTAGAGAGCTGTGGTTAAAAAATAAAATAAAAAATCCTGGAAGATTAAATGACTTATCACATATCATTTACAAATCTGCCGATACACCATGGCGTAGGGGAAAAAATAATTTAGGGCTAATGCTAAAAGAGGGAATTTTAAAAGAAAATATTGATGGGGAGGCAATTTTATGGGCTTACCAAAGATTAAAAAAAAGAAGTGAGGAAAGAAAAATTTTAATGGTAATTTCTGATGGAGCTCCAGTTGACGATTCAACACTTTCTGTAAATCCAGGTAACTATTTAGAAAAGCATTTAAAAAATATCGTAAAATGGATTGAGAATAAAAAGGATGTTGAAATTAATGCAATTGGAATTGGCCATGATGTTACCAACTATTATAGCAAAGCTTTAAAGATTGCAGACGTACAAGAACTAGGGGATGCTTTAATTGATCAGCTTGCAGATTTATTTATTGAACAACCAAAAAAGAAGAAATTAAATTAGATAACTTTATATTTTGCTATTGCAAGCCTAAAAGGAAGTAACATCACAAAATCTACTAATAGTTTAACTGCAAAATCACCTAGAGCTAAAGTTATCCAGTTAACGTCTGTGCCATAAAAAGCGATACTAAAGAATAACGCCGTATCTAATATTGAACAAAAAAGAGATGAGACCAGAGGAGGGATAAACCAAGACTTATTCCTTAAAAAGTCAAAAACTTTAATATCTAATAATTGCGCAGCAAGAAAGGCTATTCCTGAACCAATAACAATTCTCGAAAGTATAAATTCTTGAAGGCTTAAAATAAAAGATAATATAATCCCAACAAAAAATCCCGTAAATACGATTTTACGAGCGAACTCTTTTCCAAAAAAACGATTTGCAAGTTCTGTTACAAAAAAAGAAACGGGGTATGTAAAAGCTCCCCAAGTTATAATTTCATTAAGTTGAAAATGATTAAAAGGAAATTGGACTAAATAATTAGATAAGCAGATAACTGCTGCCATAGCAGCCGTGTACCAAAATATCTTTTTTGAAAAAATCAAAATGAATTAACTATTTTTAACTTCTTTTTTTACTTTTACTTCTTTTCTAATTTTTTTAACATAAGGAACGATTGTTAATAAAAGTTTTCTTATCTTTTTGACTCTAGAAGATAAATTCTTATTTTTAGCTCTTAATAGAAACTCATCAATGCCCCCTCTAAAGTCTACGGCTTTAATTGCACGAGTACAAATTTTAATACGAATATCTCGATTCAATTTTTCACTTTTAAAAGAAACTTTTTTAAGATTTGGGAAAAATCTTCTTTTAGTTTTATTATTAGCATGACTGACATTATGACCTGTTTGTGGTCTCTTACCTGTC
>JABHUX010000027.1 GCA_018658635.1 Alphaproteobacteria bacterium | reverse complement strand
AAGTTTAATAAAGGTCTTAAAAGATAAAAATTTTTATTAAATTTAAAAATGTTTTGCAATGAAGTTAGGCCTTTAATGCCACTGCCTCTAATTAATCTTATATAAAAATTCTCAATTAGGTCGTCTTGATGATGTGCAAGAATAAGAAATTTAATTTTATTTTTCTCACAATACTTTTCAAATAAATCATATCGCAGATCTCTTGCTTTTTTTTGAATATTTGAGGAAAATTTTTCGCCTTGGTAAGTTAAAATCTTAGCCTTGATTTTATTACTAGTTAAACTTTTATAAGTTTTTTTTGCTTCCTCAGCAGACTCCTTTCTTAGTTTATGATCAATAATTAAAGCAATAAAATCATTGTCATTCTCTAGGGAGTATAGCTTTGCAAGTGTACTCAGAGCTAGGCTATCGCTACCTCCTGACACTGCAATTGCAAATCTTTCTTTACCAATGAAAGATGAAATTTTTTCTCTGAAACGAAAATAAATATGATTTATTATTTTATTTTCTAATAATTTAAGGCTAACTACAGTTAAATCTTTTCTTTTCATAAGATGATTTTTGTAAAATTGCAGCATCAGTCTTAGGATATGCTTTTTTTAAATTAATAATCATCTTACACCCCTGTTCAATTTCGCCAAGTTCAGCAAGAGTTACTCCTAATTTTAATAAATTCTCAGAAGCTTTTGGACTATTAGGGTATTTTTGATATCCGTCTAAGAATGCTGCAGCCGCATCTTCGTATAGTTGCCTAATATAAAAAGTTTCTCCGTACCAAAATTGAGCACTTCCTGCGAGTTCATGCTTTGAATGAGTGTCTACAAATTCTTTAAAAGCAATTTCCGCTTTTTCAAAATCTCCGCTTTTCATAATATTCATCGCATATTTATACTGCTCAGCGATTGAAACTTTTGGCAAAACTTTTGTTTTAGGCTTGTTAACTTTTTCTTTTAATTTAATATTTTCTGACTGGACTGGCTTTTCCTGAATAACATTTTCTTCTTCTTTATCAACCTCTTCAGAATTTAAAATATTAGTTTCTTTTTTTTTTACGGCCGGTGTTTTTTCTAATATCACTTCTTTAGGAGCGCTAACTTTTTCGCTAATAACTTTATTGTTCTCTAATTGCTGAAATCTTAATTGACTATCGTTTGAAACTTTATTTAATCGATCTGACAACTGTTGAAGTTTATAATTATTTTCTTCAAATTTTGATGTCATTTGTTGAATTTGTTTTTCTAATTCTGAAATTTTAGACAGCTGTCTAGTTAAGGCTTCATTCACAACAACATTGTCTGATGGCAAAGAGGCATTTTTGCTATAAACAGCTTTTTCTAAAGTTTGAATATCTTTTTGAATTTTTTCTAATCTATCTAATAGTTCATTCATTTTATCTTGTTGTGCAAAAGAAATGTTTGCGAAAAATAAGAAAATCGAAATCAGCAATAAGAATTTATTTTTAAAAAACATATCTACTTATTTTATTTAATTTAAATGACAAAAAAAAGACCCTAATGAGAAATTCATTAGGGTCTTTTATGAAGTTTATTATATTAATTAGTTTTAATTGTTACTGTTCTTCGGTTTTGTGACCAAGCTAAAACGTTTGATGCTGGATTAGCAGGTTTTTCCTTACCGTAACTAATAACTTTTATTCTATTAGCAGCAACACCATTGCTGGTTAGGTAGTTTTTAGCAGCTATTGCTCTTCTTTCGCCAAGGGCCAAGTTATACTCTCTTGTTCCTCTTTCATCTGCATGACCCTCAAGAACTATATTTAAAGTCGGATTTGCTTTTAAGTAAGAAGCTTGTTTTGCAAGAGTTGTTGTTGCAGCTGAAGTTAAATCTGATTTATTAGTTGAAAAAAATACTCTATCTGGAACTCCATCCGCTAGAAATTTAACTGTCTCTGTTCCAGTATAAGCATCGTCGCTTTTTGTTGTTGTTGTTGTTGTTGCTTGTTGCGTCGCGCAAGCACCTAAAAATAAAGTCACCACTAGAGCAAGAGTAACTTTACTTAAATTATTAAATAACATTATTATTCCTTTGTTTATTATTTTTCTAAACTATTTAGATATTTTAATGTGCTAATTAATGCAACTAATAAGTTAGTTGCTTATTTTCCTGATAACAAACCTGACCAAGACGGATCTGAAGCGTCCGTTGGAGTTAGAATTAATCTCTCATTATAACCTGTTAAATCAATAGACCATAATTTTGCTCCGCCTCCTCGTCCTGAACTATCAGAAGGTGTCTCTCTATAGAATATAAGTACTCTTCCATTAGGCGCCCAAGATGGAGCTTCTTGATAATAATTTTCAGTCAATAATCTTTCGCCAGAACCATCAGATCTCATAACTCCAATATAAAATTTATTCCTATATAATTTAGTGAAAGCAATTAAATCACCTCTTGGCGACCAAACTGGTGTTCCGTAAAGTCCTTCTCCAAAAGATATTCTTTTTATATTCGTGCCATCACTTTTCATAGTGTAAATTTGCTGAAATCCACTTCGGTCAGAATTAAATGTAATATAAGAACCGTCTGGAGAATAAGAAGGTGAAGTATCTATGGATGGATGGTCTGTTAATTTTTCAACAACTCTTGTTTTAATATCCATTGTATAAATATCAGAGTTCCCTTCTTGTGCAAAACTCATTATTATTTTTTTTCCATCAGGAGAAAAACGTGGAGCAAAAGTCATTCCTGGAAAATCTCCAACTAAATCTTGAATTCCTGTTTCAATATTTAATAAATAAACTCTAGGTAAATTTCTAAAATAAGACATATAAGTTACGTGCTGACTGGTAGGACTAAATCTAGGAGTTAAAACTAATTCATTTCCTAGTGTTAAATATTTTACTCCATAACCATCTTGGTCCATTACTGCTAATCTTTTTTTCTTATCTACTTTGGTTCCAGTCTCGGATACATAAATTATTCTAGAGTCAAAATAACCCTTCTCGCCTGTTAATCTCTCATAAATTTTATCTGAAATCATATGAGATACTCGTCGCCAGTTATCGGGTGTGGTATAAAAAGCTAAGGCGGACAATTCTGTTGCTGACACAACGTCCCATAATTTAAATTCAACTCTTAGTCTATCTTCTTTCTCTAACGAGATCTTTCCAGTAACAAGTACTTGTGTTTTTATAAAAATCCAATCTTCAAATCTTGGTTTATTATGAGCGGGTTCTGGTCTTTGAATAAAAGATTTTTTTTCTAATGCAAAAAATAAACCTGATCTTGAAAGATTATTTTGTATAAGTTCAGGAATTTTACTCTCAAGTTGTAATTTTTTAATATTATCGCCTAATTTTGGATCTAAGTAAAAATCAGAAATTGCTGTTGGTAAAGGATCTAGATTTCCCCTTGTAATATCAACTGAAACAAGCGCAAATGATTTTGATGTTAAAATAAAGAATAATATAAAAATCGTAAAAATTTTATATTTCATACTAACCTTTTAACATTTCTTTGGCATCAAAGTTTAATTGCATTTCTTTCCACTTTTCATAGCCAGTTGATGGTACTTTAAGAGGATTACAAAGCTTAACAGCTCTCAATGCGCTCTCCGCTAATATCTTATAATAAGTTTGTCCAGCTGTACTCATTCTTGCTTGATCTAAAATCTCGCTACTTACTAATGAACCGTCAGGATTAAGTTTAATTTTTATCCTAACAGTTAAATTTTCATTATAAGGGAGTCCAATCGGTATATTCCAACATTTAAATATTTGGGCCTTAATGGCATCTTCCTGAGTTATTGTAAGTTTCGATGTAACAACATTCTTTTGTTGGCTCTGGGTAGCTTCTAAACTTGGCTTATTATTAGCTTCTGCATTATCTTTTTTCGATTTATCTATAAGTGCAGAAATCTTATTGGGGTCAAAAATCTCTTTTTTCTCAAATTCAGAAGTTTGTTTTGTTAAGTCTTCAACTTTAACCGGGTTTTGTCTTTTTTCTAATAATTCTTTAATTTGTTTTATGTTTTCTGGCAAAGGTACAGCGTCTGGCTTTTCTTTTGGTACGATTTTAGGTGGAGCCTGTTCGGTTACAATCCTGTCTTTTATTTTTTTGTCAGTTTTTTCACCGTCCGAAACTTTAGGAGCATAAGGAATATTTGTTCTATCTCCAATTTGAACAAGATCTACAGATATAACTAAGGGTGCCTGTACTCTTCCCATTAAGAAAGGCAAAGTTACGCTACTAATAATAAGAATAACAAAGTGAGCTATAAAAGAAATCTTAAGACTCTTTTGCATGACATTATTTTTTACTTTTAGAGAGTGGCGGTCCTGAAATTAAAGCAACTTTTGTAAAACCTGCCCTTGAAAGTAATCCCATTACTTCCATAACTCTTCCATAATCTATAGCTTTATCCCCTCTTACGTAAATTCTAGTATCAGTTCTATTTTTTGACATTGCTAAAATTTTTGAAACCAGTTGACTTGTTTCAACTTGCGTTTCTTGAATAAAAGTTTCTCCTTTTGAATTAATACTAAGAGTCAATGGCTCTTTATCATCAGGCAATGAATTTGCAGAACTGTCAGGTAAATTAACTGAGACACCAGCTGTTAACATTGGCGCTGTAACCATAAAAATAATTAATAAAACTAACATTACGTCAACAAACGGCGTAACATTTATCTCGCTCATAGGTTCTCGTTTTCGAGATCTATTGTTTTGAATTTTAAAAGCCATTTATGTAATAGAAATAAATGATTGGCTAAAATTTTCTAAACGTGTTGAATACTTTCTAGTGTCGCTAGTGAACTTATTATAAGCAACAACTGCTGGTATCGCAGCTAGTAATCCCAATGCTGTTGCAAATAACGCCTCTGCTATTCCAGGAGCAACAATTGCAAGACTTGTATTTTTTGAAATAGCAATGGATTGGAAGGAATTCATAATTCCCCATACAGTTCCAAATAAACCAATAAAAGGAGCTGTTGATCCAACAGTTGCTAAAAAAGTTAATTTTTTTTCAACAATTTCCATCTCTTTATCTATTGAGCTACTCAAAGCTTGCAGAACTCTTTCTTGAATTGATGCAGATCTAGATTTATTTTTTATCATAAAATCCATACCTGCTTTAAATACATTTGCCATAGGATCTTCGTTATAGTCTTCTAATTTTTTGTACAAACTATCAGCTGACTTTGAAGACCAAAACTGTTCTTCAAATATTGAAGATGAGGCATTAATTTTTTTAAATAATTTATATTTCTCAAGTATGATTGCCCAAGAATAAATTGATGCCACGATTAAAATAATAATTACAAATTTAACAACAAAATCTGCTTTAAAAAATAATGAGAAAAAAGAAAAATTATTTACTGCAAAATTCATATATTTTTTTTAGTTTAAATGCTTTGTATTTTTAAAACATTTATTTGTCTTCGCAAGAAAGATCTAGGTCTTTAATTGTATACAAGAGCTTAATTTCACTTTTAAATCCTCAGGAATTATTTTTGGTTTTCCCATATTATCAATGGTTACTAGCTCAACCATCGCCTCAGCTAAAACTTCTTTATCTCTTAGAACGTTTTGCGCCATCTCAATTCTTAAGTTCGATACATCTCTTACAAAGCTCTCAACAATAATTTTATCTTCAAAAAATATAGGTTTTTTGTAAGTAATACTAAATTTATGAACCACAATTTTAATATCAAACTTATCATTTAACTCTTTATGATTATAACCAAAAGAATAGATAAGTTCAGTTCTCGCTCTTTCAAAATATTTTAAATAATTAGCATAATAAACTATTCCTCCAGCATCGGTATCTTCATAATAGATTTTAGTTTGGTAGGTAAATTTTTTTAACACATTAGCCATGAAAACTATCGTTTTTATAATTATCTATAAAATACTTTCCGATTAAAATGGCATCTGCTTTATTAGAATCTTTTTTTCTAGCTAATTTTGGAGATATAGTTGGATAAATTTCTATTACTTTTGTTCTGCTCGCATCCTTAACTGACCCGATTAAATTAAAATGCTTCTTCCACTTTGCGGGTCTTACAAAATATATTGGAAAACTTAACGCTGCGCATATTCCCTTAATAATTCCAAAGGACTGTCCAAAATTAAACATACTGGTTACACCTTGACCTGGCATAGCATTTACCTGCTCTACTATTACCGAAACTTTATCGCTTTCATTTAAAAAACTTTTGAAGATATGAGTGACTTGAGCTGAATTAATTTGTCTTTTATTTTTTTTTCCATCAACCATTGTTGGAACGTCATATATTTCTAAAATATCTTTGTTTTTAAAAACACAAATTGCTCCGCTAACTCCTGGGTCAATAGAAAAAACTAACAATTTTTTAATTCGCTCCTTCTAATAATTTTTCATCAACTTCAAAATTAGTAAAAACATTTTGAACATCATCATCGTCTTCAATTTGCTCTAAAAAATTTACAACTTTAGCAAATGTTTCTTTATCTAAATTTACTTTGCTAAGAGGACTCCAAATTAAACCAGCAAAACTTAAATCTTTAATTTTTTTCTCTATTTGCTCTCTAACAGAATTAAATTCTTCTTTCTTGCAATTAATTTCATGATGTATATCCGCGGTGACACAATCTTCTGCTCCTGCATTAATGGCAAGTTCTAAAGCATCATTTGTACTCATTAACTCTTTCTTTATCTTGATTTGCCCTATCTGTTCAAATTGATAACTAACAGATCCTGTCTCACCTAAGGTTCCACCAAATTTTTGAAATATTGTTCTAATATTTGATACTGAACGATTTTTATTGTCAGTTAAAACTTCTATAATAACTCCAGTTCTACCTGGACCAAACCCCTCATATCTTGAAAACTCATAACTATTATCAATATTACCTTGTGATTTTTTAATAGCTCTTTCAATATTATCTTTTGGCATATTTGCTGCTCTTGCCGTTTGAACAGCGGCTCGCAACCTTGGATTCATTTCTGGATCCGGCGTTCCAAGTTTTGCTGAAACAGTTATTTCTCTTGAAAGTTTAGTAAACATCTTAGAACGTATTTTGTCTGCACGTCCTTTTCTATGCATCATATTTTTAAAATGCGAATGACCTGCCATGCTATTAAAATGATCTTTGATTAAAATGAGCGCCAATTGTGATGGGTTTTATATCTTTTGCAAGACCCGTTTTTTCATCAGCAATAACTTTTATTCCAGATAAGGTCCCTTTGCCTAATGCTGGAGACAAACGTTCTAAATTTGGCTGTTTTAAAAATTTTTTTAGTGCTGCGTCTTTATTCATTCCTATTACGGAATCATAGTCACCGCACATTCCAGCGTCGGTTTGATATGCGGTTCCATGATTTAAAATTCTAAAATCATAAGTAGGAACATGACTGTGGGTTCCAACAACTAAAGTTACCTGGCCATCAAGATAATGACCCATAGCCATTTTTTCACTAGTTATTTCAGCATGAATATCGACAATAATAAAGTCTACATCTTTACCTAATTTTAATGATTGTAGTTTAATAGCAATACAGTTGAAAACATCATCTGCCTTTTTCATATAAATGTTTCCCATAATATTAATTACAGCTACTTTTTTATTATTTTTTAAAGAATAAATTTCACAACCCGATCCTGGGGTCCCATCCATAAAATTTAATGGTCTTAATAACCTTTTTTCTTCAGATATAAAATCTGCCGTCTCTTTTTGATCCCATATATGATTTCCAGAAGTAATTACATCAACACCGACTGAGAATAATTCATCGCAAATTTTTTTGGTAATTCCATAACCACCGGCTGCATTTTCACCATTTACGATAACAAAATCTATTTCCTCATTGGCTTTTATTTTTGGCAATTCAGATAAAACTATATCTCTGCCAGATCTTCCAACGATATCTCCTAAAAATAAAAAATTCATTGAATATTTAAAAATCCTTTTTCTGTAAAAACAGCATCTAAACAAAAATCTGTCTTTAATGTTTGCAGTTTATCTTTTTTTTGAAAAGAAAAACCTACTCCAATTGTTCTAAATTTTTTTTTTGTTTTATTTAACATATTAAAATATTTATCATAATACCCAGATCCATAACCGAGCCTATTACCATATTTATCAAAAGCTAGCAGTGGGACTAAAAAAATGTCAGGTATCATAGTTTTAGAATTTAAAAACATTTGTGGTATTCCATATTTATTTAATTGCAAAACATCACTCAAATTCCATTCTTTAAACTCCATCAGTTCATTATCTTTATGAATAAATGGTAGCGACAATGAAAATTTTTTTGTAAGTAATAATTTATTTAAAATTTTTAAATCTAATTCAAAGTTTATGGAATAATATGAGCCAACAATACTATTTTTATGATATCTCGCAATCTCAGAAAGTAAAGGATTAAAGTCTTTTTCTTTTAAATTAAAATATTTTTTTTTTCTTAAGGAAAAAGAATACTTCCTTAACTTTTCTTTCATTAAAATTAATTAATCTTTTCTAGAAAATTATTTATTGAATTTGAAACTTTTTCTAAAGATTCTGAATAATTCTTTTCATTATCTGAAATTTTACTTTTAAGCTCCTGTAACTCTGATTGAAGATTTTGAATCTCTCTTTCTCTATCTTCTTTATATAAAATTGATAAACTTTTAATTTCTTTAAATTTTTCAAGTAAAGTTTTGTTCTGATTTTTGAGTTTTTCTATAGATTCTTTAATAGTAAACATCTCATCAATAACTTGAATTGAACTAATTAATAAAAGTTTGCTTTCGCCAATATTTCCAAGATCATTTTTAAGTTTTTCAAATTTTTCATTTAAATGTAAGGATAGTTTTTCTAATTCCTGTTCTTGTCCATCTTCACAAGAAAGAATGTAATCTCGACTATTAAACTTAACAGTTACATTTACCATTTATCAAATTCTCCTAACATTGCATCTGTCTCTTGGCTTAATTCATCAATTTTTTTTACAAACATTTTTTTATTTTTTAATATTTGCTCTAATTGTTCTTTTGTTGAATGCAATTCACTTTGTACAGAATTTACCTCTTCTTTTAAATTTTTATTTATATTCTCAGTTTCGGTAATCTTATATCTAGACTCTTCCAATTCAGCTTCCGTTTTAGCTAATTCATCTTTTATAGTTTGGTTTTCTTTTTCGATTAAATCAATTTTATTTACTAGCTCCCGATTCCCTGAATCTTGATTATTTAGTTTTTGTTCAAAAACTTTTAACTCATTAATAATACTGTCTTTTTCTTGTTCTAAATTTTTTGACTTTAGATTTAATTCTTCTTTTTCTTTTTCTAATTGAGAACTTAACTTTTTCAAATAGCTGCTTTCTTCCTTGGAGTTTTTAATTAAATCTGCGATTGAATCTAGTTTGTTTAAACTTTCGAATAGCTGTGTTTCTTTATTTTTTAAATTCATTAAACTGAAAAAAATTGTTTAATTTGCATCTTAAACATAATAATAATTCCTGCAATCCAAGTCTATCTATGTTTCATGGCCAAAAATAATTACGCAGATTTAGCTAATGCAATAAGATTTTTGTCAATTGACGCTGTTCAAAAAGCAAATTCAGGTCATCCTGGTATGCCTATGGGTATGGCTGATGTGGCAACGATTCTTTTTAATAAATTTTTAAAATTTAATCCCCATAACCCTTCTTGGTTTAATAGAGATAGATTTGTTTTATCTGCAGGTCATGGTTCAATGTTGTTGTACTCTGCTTTATATTTGTCTGGATACAAAACTATTAATATTGAAGATATTAAAAATTTTAGACAATTAGATTCTATTTGTGCTGGACATCCTGAATATGAAAAAGATTCTGGAATAGAAACAACAACTGGTCCTCTGGGACAAGGTATAGCTAATGCGGTTGGTTTTGCATTAGCTGAGGAAATTAATAGAGAAAAATTTGGTGATAAAATTTGCAATCATAAAACTTATGTTGTTGCAGGTGATGGTTGTTTAATGGAGGGTATTAGTCATGAAGCAATGAGTCTTGCTGGACACCTGCAGCTTAAAAACTTAATATTATTTTTTGATAACAATTCTATTTCTATAGATGGAAATACAAATCTTAGTATTTCTGATGATTATAAAAAAAGATTTTCTTCGTATAATTGGGATTTGATTGAAATTAATGGTCATAATCATAATCAAATTTCAAAGGCTATTAGTAAAGCACGAACAGCAAAAAAACCGACGGTTATATCTTGCAAAACTATAATTGGTTATGGCTCTCCAAACAAAAGTAATACAGCGTCTGTTCATGGAAGTCCTTTGGGAGGCGCTGAAATTGAGTTGGTTAGAAAAAAATTAAAATGGCCATATGCACCATTTGAGATCCCTGAAAATATTTTAAAAGAATGGAGAAAATTAATTATAAGTGGAAAAAAACATGAAGAAAATTGGAAAAAGAATTTTGATAAATTAGAAAAAAATAAAAAAGAAGAAATTTTAAGAATTAAGTCTGGTCACTTACCAAAAAACTTTAATGAAAAAATTGGTCAAATTAAAGATAAATTTTTTGAAAATTCAAAACCAACTGCAACAAGAAAATCTTCCGAAGCATGTCTTGAAGCAATTACAACGTTTATTCCAGAACTTATAGGGGGTTCTGCAGATTTAACTGGTTCTAATAATACAAAATCAACATCACAAAAAATAATTAAAGCCAATAATTTTAGGGGTACATACATTCACTATGGAATTAGAGAGCATGGTATGTGCGGAGTAATGAATGGTTTGGCTTTAGATCAAAGTACTATTCCATATGGTGGAACATTTTTAATATTCTCAGATTATTGCAAGCCTTCAATTAGATTAGCCGCTTTAATGAAACAAAGAGTTATATATGTATTAACTCATGACTCTATTGGTCTTGGAGAGGATGGTCCAACACATCAACCAATAGAGCAACTATTTAGCTTAAGATCAATTCCAAATTTAAATGTATTTAGACCAGCTGACTCAATAGAAACTTTGGAAGCTTGGGAGTTAGCTTTAAAATCTAATTCCTCTCCTAGCGTTCTTGCTCTTACAAGACAAGATTTGCCAATGGTAAGAAAAAAAGAGTCTAAAGAAAATTTAACTCGATATGGTGGCTACATATTAAGTGATTCAAAAAAAAATAATTGTAATCTAACAATAATTGCAACTGGATCTGAAGTGGAAATTGCTTTGGATGTTCAAAAAAAACTACATGAGCGAAATATAGAATCGAAAGTTATTTCTATGCCTTGTTTAGAATTATTTGAAAAACAATCTCAAGAATATAGAGATAAAATTTTAGGAAAAAACTCTTTTAGAGTAACTATAGAAGCCGGGGTCACAATGGGTTGGGAAAAATATACATCTAATGGGATTTCTTTTGGAATTAATTCATTCGGAAAGAGCGCTCCTTACAAACAAATATATAAACATTTTGGTCTTACTTCTGAAAATATTATATCTGAAATCAAGAAAAGTTATAAATAATTAAGTTTATTCATGAATAATCTAAATATGCTTTCTGTTAACGAAGATATTAAAGATAAAATTATTTTTTTAAGAGTAGATTTTAATATTCCAATAAAAGATGGAAAAGTAATTGACGATACAAAAATCGTTAAAATGAAAGAAATTATTAATAAGTTATTATCTAAAAAAACTAAAATTATTTTATGCTCTCATTTAGGAAGGCCTCAAAAGAACGGCAAAGAAGGATTATCCCTAGAACAAGTAAAAAATAAATTAGAAAATATTTTTAAAAAAGACATAATCTTCTTAAATAATTATTTAAATAAAGAAACTAAAGACAATATAAAAAAATCAAATAAGCAATTGTTTCTTCTAGAAAATATTAGGTATTATAAAGAAGAAGAAAATAATGATCCTATGTTTGCTAAGCAATTGGCCGGTCTTGCTGATATTTATATAAATGAAGCATTTTCTTGCTCTCATCGAGCTCATGCATCTGTAACTGGAATAACTAAATTTATAAAGTCCTACGCTGGAGAAACAATTATTAGTGAATTAAATTCATTAGAAAAAATTTTTAATAAATCAAATAAGCCTGTAACTTGCATTATTGGTGGTTCTAAAATATCTACAAAAATTGATTTAATTTCTAACTTAATTAAAAAAGTAGACTTTATGATTATTGGCGGAGCAATGGCTAATAATTTTATAAAATATAATAATTTTGAGATTGGAAAATCATTATTTGAACCTCATAAGGAAGAAACTATAAAAGAAATTTTCTCTGCGGCTAACAAAAATAACTGCAAACTGATAATTCCAGAGGATGTTGTTGTTTCGGCTAATGAAAATATTGCTGGAAAAAATAAAAGTTTATCTGAAATAGAATCTAGTGATATTATTTTTGATATTGGTACCAATACAATAAAAAACATTAGTGAAATTATTAATTCATCAAAAACTTTATTATGGAATGGTCCGCTAGGATTTTTTGAAAAAGATTTTTTTGCTAATGGAAGTAACGAAGTTGCAAAATTAATTAAAATAAATACCCAAAAAAAATTATTAACATCTATAGCTGGCGGTGGTGATACTGCAGCAGCAATCAAAAAAGCAAAAGCTGAAGATGGATTTAGTTACATCTCAACTGCAGGTGGTGCTTTTTTAGAATGGCTTGAAGGAAAAATACTTCCTGGACTAAAAGTCCTTGAAAAATAATTTTTAAATAACTAAAAGATTAGTTCTATGAACAACATCGAGACTATTGCTCTTACAATGTTGCAAAAAGGCAAAGGAATTCTGGCTGCTGACGAAAGCAACAGTACCATGACTAAAAGATTAGATTCTGTAAAAATTCCTTCTACAGAAGTAAATAGATTAAAATTTCGAGAGACTCTTTTTACATCAAAAAAAGTTAAAGATTTTATAAGTGGAGTAATCTTGTTTGACGAAACAATAAAACAAACTTCTTCTAATGGTAAAACTATTTCGAAAATATTGAGTGACCAAGGAATTATTCCTGGAATTAAAGTTGATAAAGGAGTTAAGCCACTTGCTCTATCAAATGATGAAAAAATTACTGAAGGTCTAGATGGTCTTAAAGAAAGATTAATTGAGTATTATAAATTAGGTGCACGATTTACTAAATGGAGAGCTGTCTATGACATATCAAATATCTACCCATCAAAAACATCAATAGTTGCAAATGCACAAGCTCTTGCAAGATATGCAGCTATTGTTCAAGAAACAAATATGGTCCCAATTGTTGAGCCTGAAGTTTTAATGGATGGCAATCATGATATTAAAAAATGTTACGATGTAACTACTGCGGTGCTAAATGAGTGCTTTAACCAACTAACTATTCATAAAGTAAATTTGAAAGGAATAGTTTTAAAACCAAACATGATATTAAATGGTTCTGAGTCTGGAAAAAAAAATATAACTAATGAGGTTGCTGAAAAAACTCTTGATTGTATGAAAAGAAATGTTCCAAAAGAAGTGCCTGGAATAGCTTTTCTTTCAGGTGGGCAAAGTGAGCTTGAGGCAACTGAAAATCTAAATTCTATTAATAAAATTAATGATACAAAATTCGCGTTTACATTTTCATATGGAAGGGCACTTCAGCAAAGTGCATTAAAGACTTGGGCAAAAAATATTAATGACAAAGCTACTGTTCAAGCAGTGTTTGATGCAAGATCTGAAATGAATAGCCTTGCCTCAATTGGTAAGTGGAAATTAGATTTAGAAAAAAAAGCGGCTTAATTTATTGAGTAAATTTCTTTACTTAATTTCTCCTGAAAAAATTACAAATCATAAGATATTTCTTAAAAAACTCGAACTTGTTTTTACAAGCAATATTATAAAATTTTTTCAACTTAGAATGAAGAATCGCAAAAAAGAAAAGATTATATCAATTGGAAAAAAGATAAAAAAACTTACTAAAAAATATAAAGTTAATTTTATTATTAATGACGATCCTTACATTGCAAAAATATTAAATGCTGACGGTTGTCATCTTGGTCAGCAAGATATGTCTATTACATTCGCAAAAAAAATATTGAAAAAAAATTCAATTATTGGGATAACTTGTCACAACTCTAAAATACTTGCCTCTAAAGCTTTTGCTAATAAAGCAAGTTATGTAGCTTTTGGTGCTTTTTATCCAACAAAAACTAAGAAAGTAAAATACAGAGCAAAATTAAGTTTAATTAGATGGGCCAAAAAAAATATTAAAAAACCTATTGTTGCTATAGGAGGAATTAATCAAAAAAATTATGAAAAAATATTAAATGCTGGCGCAAATTATATAGCTTGTTCGGCTAGTATATGGAAAAGTGAGATGAAAAATCCATTAACTGCTGTAAACATGTTTAAAAAATAGATATACGTTCTCAGAATAAATATGAAAATTTTAGGATCGGACATCAGAGTTGGTAATATCATTGAATATAAAAATGATCTTTGGAAGTGCCTTAAAAACCAAACATCAAATCGTGGAAACCTTCGATCGCACAATCAAGTAGAGCTTAAAAGCATTACTAAAGGCACAAAATTAAATGAAAGATTTAGAGCGGATGAAACAGTTGAAAAAGCAAGTCTAGAAGAAAAAAAATTTCAATTTTTATATTCAGCAAACGATGAATTCTTTTTTATGGATAGTGAAAATTTTGAACAAATTTCAATCAATAAAACACTTGTTGAAAATTGTGAGAAATTATTAAAAGAAAATTTAGAAGTTACTATTGAATTTTATCAAGAAAAACCATTGAGTGTTATTTTGCCTAGATCTGTAGAATATGAAATTCTTGAAACAGACTCTGTTGTCAAAGGACAGACTGCTTCCAGTTCTTTTAAACCAGCAACGATCCAAAACAGTGTTAAAATAATGGTGCCCCCATTTATAAACCAAGGTGATAAGATAATCGTTGATACAGAAACTCAAGAGTATTTAAAAAAAGTTAGCTAATGCCTTTATTGTCGGCAAATCTAAACATTATGGAGAAGGCTTGTAAAAAAGCATCCAAGCTCCTAATTCGTGACTTTGGTGAAGTTGAAAAATTACAAGTATCAAAAAAAGGTCCTGGAGATTTTGTTACAAATTCGGACAAGAGAACGGAAAAGATAATTATAAATGAACTATCTCTTGCTAGACCAGATTATTCATTTCTAGCTGAAGAAAGTGGCTCATCTGGAAAAAGCACAGAATTTAGATGGATTATTGATCCAATCGATGGAACAACAAATTTTTTACATGGTGTTCCTTATTTTGCAATTTCAATAGGTCTAGAAAAAAATAAAGAAATTATATGTGGCATGATCTTTAATCCTATAACTAATGAAATGTTTTATGCTGAAAAAGGCAAAGGTGCATACTTAAATAATTCAAGAATTCGGGTTTCATCAAGAAAAAATATTGATGAATGCGTTCTTCTTACAGGAGGACCTATTCTTTCTTATAAAAATAAAGAAATATTTTTTAAAGAGTATGAATCTGTTAGCAGAAAAGTTGCTGCGACTAGAAAATTTGGTAGCTCAGCACTGGATCTTGCTTATCTTGCAAGCGGAAGGTGTGATGCAGTATGGGAAAGAAACTTAAATTATTGGGATGTTGCGGCTGGAATTGTAATCGTCAAAGAAGCAGGTGGAACAGTAACTGATTTTAAAGGTGGAGATAAATATATTGAAGACAGAAATCTATTAGCTACAAATTCGAAAATAGATAAAGACCTTATTGCTTTGCTTGCATAAATTCTTAAATGTTAAAAATCCTAATTTTTTTATTCCTTGATGTTCTTGCTTTTAGCGGAGTTTTGATCTCAACTTTGCCATTTCTAATTCATGAATACGGTGGCAATATTCTTTTGATAACAATAATTTTTGGTTCATTTTCATTTTTTCAATTTTTCACCTCTCCATTCTGGGGAAGTTTATCAGATAGATTTGGTAGAAAACCACTCATCATCTTAAATTGTTTTGCAGAGATTTTAGCTAATTTAATTTTAGCAATTAGTGGAAGTTTATTAATGATATTTTTATCAAGAATTATTGCAGGTTTGTTTAAAAACAATGTTTCTGTCGGAACTGCTTATATTGCCGACATTACCACTAAGAAAAATCGGGCTAAAGGAATGGGTTTGTTTGGCGTTGCATTTGGCTTGGGATTTACAATAGGTCCATTGCTTGGTGGATTAGTTGCTGGATCTAATTTTACTATTATGACACTTGCAAATGTTGCTTGGATTGCATGTGCAATTAATATTTTTAATTTATTATTTGTAACTTTTTTTTTAAAAGAATCTAAAAAATCTTTCGATAATTTTTCAATAAAAAATTCTTTTAGTAAAATTTATTTACAATTTAAATTAATGAAAAAAAAAATATTACTGCCTTTTTTTATAATTATATTCATAGTTTATTTTGGATTTTCTGGAATGGAGGGAATATTTGCAATCTGGATAAAAGAAACTTTTACATGGGGTCCAAAAGAAGTTGGCATAGTCATGTTGTATGCCGGCTTAAGTCAGATTGTAGTTCAAGGATTTATTTTAAGGATACTATTAAAATTTTTTAATGAAATTCAATTAATAAAAAGTGGAATTATATTTTTAATCTTTGGTTTTTTATTAATTCCCACCTCTAATATTTATTTGGTGCCGGTTGCAATATTCTTTTTATGTTATGGAATTGGTGTAACAAATCCTTGTTTGAATAGTTTGGTTTCTAAAAAATGTTCTAAAAATGAAAAAGGATTTGCTCTAGGAGCTGCTTACTCTGCCCAATCTATCTCTAGATTTATTGGTCAACCGACGGCTGGTATTTTATTTTTATTTTTTGGCAAAGATATGCCCTTTTACATAAACACAACAATTCTTGTTCTAACAATAATATTTTATTTATCTTTGGTAAAAAAAGTTAACAAATGAGCACTTTATTCACTAAGAAGTGTTGTCTATTTATCTAATTTTGTTATAAAAACTTTCTTCTAAAATTATGAAAGAAAAAATACACCCAAAAACACATAAGATAAAAGTTGTAATGACTGACGGAAGTCAATTTGAAACTTTATCGACTTGGGGAAAAGAAAACGATGTTATGAAATTAGATATTGACCCAATATCTCATCCTGCTTGGACAGGTGGTTCACAAAAAATTATTGATAAAGGAAGAGTAAGCAAATTTAATAAAAAATTTGAAAATCTTACAACTAAAACACCTAAAAAATAAATATTTATGCTAGACAAACCCTTAATGCCAAAAGCTACGGCGGTATGGTTGCTTGAGAACACTAGTCTAACTTTCAAACAAATAGCAGATTTCTGTCAACTTCATGAGCTCGAAATTAAAGGAATAGCAGATGGTGATGTTGCGGTTGGGATAAAAGCTTACAATCCAATTCTTGCGAATCAGTTGACAAGAGAGGAAATCGAAGAGTGCAGCAAAGATCCTAACAAGTCATTATCTATAAATAAAAAAGTATTAGATTATGAAATCAAAACTGTTGTTGGTCCAAAATATACTCCTCTTTCAAAGAGGCAGGATAGACCAGATGCAATTGCTTGGATAATTAAAAATTACCCACAATTATCTGAAGGACAAATTTCAAAACTTGTTAGTACTACAAAAAATACTGTAGAATCTGTTAAAAGTAGAAAACATTGGAACAGTTCAAATATAACACCTAAAGATCCTGTAGCTTTAAACTTATGCACTCAAAATGATCTACAAAAAGCAGTAGAAAAAGCTAATAGAAAAGTTGAGAATCTAAAAAAAGCAAAATTAAAACTAGAAGCTAATAAGTAATTTAACTTATTATATAACTAAATATGTCTTTAAATCTAAAAAGCAAATCTATTGTTTCTATAATTATGGGAAGTAAATCAGATTGGGTCATTCTTAAAAAATCTGCAGATATCTTAAAAAAATTAAAAATTCAGTATAATGTAAAAATTGTATCTGCACACAGAACTCCTATGAGACTAGTAGAATTTGCAAAGTCTGCTAAAAAAAATAATATTTCAGTTATTATTGCTGGGGCCGGTGGCTCTGCGCATTTGCCTGGAATGGTTGCGGCAATTACGGACTTGCCTGTTATTGGTGTTCCAATGGAAACAAAATCTTTAAAAGGATTAGATAGTTTATTATCAATTGTTCAAATGCCTTTTGGGATTCCAGTTGGAACTGTTGCTATAGGCGAAACAGGAGCAAAAAATGCCGCTCTATATGCCGCTTCAATCTTAAGTCTTAATGATAAAAAAATTGCAAATAATTTAAGAATATGGAGAAACAAACAGACTTTATCAGTTAAGCATAACCCTAAGAAATGAGTAAAAAAACCTTTACCCTTGGAATATTTGGGGGTGGCCAATTAGGAAAATTCCTAGTTGAGGCAGCAAAAAAACTTAATATCAGAACTTTTGTATTTACTGACAGCCCTGACTCTCCTGCTATCTATTATTCTGATGATTTTATTATCTCTAGTTATAAAGATAAAAAAAAATTAGATTTTTTTATAAAAAATATTGATTTAGCAACTTTTGAATTTGAAAATATTCCTTTTAAAACCCTTGATTACATTGAAGAAAAAATCAATGTATCTCCGAAACCTTCTATAATAAAAATCCTTCAAGATAGATTAAAAGAAAAAACTTTTTTAAAATCAATAGGAATAAAAACAACTGAATTCTATTATTTAAAAAAAATTAATAAAAAAAATTTAAATGATAATATTTTTCCAATATTAGTAAAAACAATACGACTTGGATATGATGGAAAAGGACAAGTATTTTTTAAAAATAAAAAAGATTTTGTAAAATATTCTTTTAAAAATAAAGATTACATAATTGAAAAATTAATCGATTTTAAAAAAGAAATTTCTATTATTATAAGCAGATACAAAACAAAAAGCGTTTCATTTGATGCTTTCGAGAATCTTCATAAACATCAAATACTACAAAAATCTCATGTCCCAGCAAACATTAGCCCAAAATTAAACAATCAAGCAAAAGAAATTGCAAAAAAAATTGCAGATAAATTAAATTATATCGGAACTATGTGCGTTGAATTTTTTGTGACAAGAAAAAATGAATTATTAGTAAATGAAATTGCTCCAAGAGTTCACAACTCTGGACACTTAACGTTGAATGCTCATAATGTAAGTCAATTTGAGAATCATATAAGAGCTGTATGTAATCTTAAATTCAAAAAACCAAAAAGAATCCATAAAGCAGTCATGTATAATATTTTAGGCCATGATATTAAAAAATATAGATCAAAAGAAACAATCAATAATGAATTTTTTTATGATTACGGAAAAAAAGAAATTAAAGATAAAAGAAAAATGGGCCATCTAACTAAAATCTTTTAAAAACCACGACCTGTTTTTTGTATAAAAAAAAAACTAAAAAATTCTTTCATATTTTTAGAAAAATCTAATTTTATTTTGAATTGAGATATTAATTTTACATGCTCTAGTGATTTGGAAATTTCTTCATTAAGATCCATCTTTGTCAAATTATCTTTATAAAAACTCAATATTAAAATTTTTAAATACACCGAGGATAATATTAATCTTTTCGTATAATAATTAAAATCTACTGAACGGTCATTGGCATATTTCCACATTATATCCGAAACAGAATATATATAAGTTAAAACTTTATTTGAGTTATTGTCTTTAATCAGGTGAATAAAAAATTTCTTAATTAAATCTTTATTTTTTTTTTCTACCTGAAATCTTTTATTTAATAAAAAGGAGATTTTTTCATTAGTTTTTGTAATCTTATTAATTTTAGATTTTACTTCATCTATAAATCTTTTATCTAAATCATCAAAAAATAGACTGCTCATCTTTAGTAATAATTCTTGTTTATCAAAAAAATTTAAATCTCTTATTTTTTTTAAAAAAATATCTTGATCAATATTATCAAAATCTACATTTTTAAAATTTTTATGTAAGTAATTTAAGATTTTATCTTTTTGTAATTTAGTAAAATCGGACATTAAGGAACTAATAATTATAAAATGCTTTAAGCGCAGTTCTTATAACAGGATAAAAAATAAGACTTACGATGATGTTAATGGCTAATAATAAATATTCAAAAGGGGTTTGAGAAAAATAACTTAAAATAATTACTGATACAATTTGTGTAATCAAAAGAGAGATAGCAAAAGCTACGAATTCATTTTGAAAATTTACCTGTGTTCTTCTTTGCTTTAGATATGACGCTAATTTACTTAAAAGAATAAAACAGATAGATGTCATCCCAAATGGCATCCCTTGTAGTGAGTCAAAGATTAATCCTATAATAAACAGAAATGTAATTGAAAAATGTCCTTTATCAAAAAAGGAAAAATAAAAAACTAATATATATTTGATATTTATAATTGGACCTGGCGCAATCCAAGTATTTATAAAAATACTATCATTGATGCAGATAAGTGTGAAAATAATGTACGATGAGTAAAATTTAATTTTTTCTAAAAAAGAACTCATTATTTTTTAACCTTCAAAACTGAAACATAGTTTAACTGATGTTCCTTAAAACCGAGATCAACAGAATATTTCCTTTTTTTAATATCTTTTTTATTGTCAGTAATTATTTTTCCAACGTATAGACCTTCCTTAATAATCCCATCTGAACCAGAGGTATAAATTTGATCGTTATTTTCAAAAACAGCATTTTGTGGAAGAAAAAGTAATTGCGCTCCTCCAAGACCATTGCCTTTTAAAATTGCATTAACTCCTCTTGATGGAATAACCACAGGAACTCTACTATTAAGGTCTGTGATCACCATAGCTTTTGAGCTAAACAAGTTAACTTCAGAAATTTTTCCAAGATAAACATTATTTCTTACCATCGCTTGTCCTAATTGAACGCCCTCATTAGATCCTATTGTTAAAATTAAATTTTTTGCAAATTCATTTGTATCTTCATGAATTATTTTTGTATGAACAGATACATAGTCATCTTTATTTTTAATTCCTAAAACTCTTTTTAAATTATCATTCTCGTTTTTAAAAAACTGTAACTCTCGTTTTTCTGCATTTAATTGTTCCACTTCATCTTTGAGTTTTTTATTCTCTAAAACAATATTAAAATTAAAATAATGTCTGGCTGAACTGCCAAGATCAGAAACAAGCTTAATTGGGGCATTAACTATATAAATGCTATAAGTAATTCCGTCATTTATTAATGCTTTTAAAAATCTTATAGCTTTAAAATCACTTTTTTCTGAAAATAAAAATAAAAAAGAAATTATAATATAAGAAGGAAGAAGAAATTTTTTGCTGATAGTTTTTTGTAACGCTGAAACGCCTGGAGTTGAGCTTCTTGCAAGCCGATTTTGACTCATATTAGATTAATATAACTTTTTAATATGAAGTTAGCATAGAAGAAAATATTCCTTCTTGCTCTAAAGCTTTGCCAGTTCCAATACAAACACATGACAAAGCATCCTCTGCGATAGTAACTGGTAATCCTGTTTCTTTTTTAATAAGTTTATCTAGATTTTTTAAATATGCGCCACCACCTGCTAATACCATTCCAGAATCAACTAAATCTGAAGATAATTCTGGTGGAGTATTTTCTAAAGCATGTTTAACAGCATTAACAATCTGAGCAACAACACCTTCTAAAGCCTCAGCAGTATCTTTTTCTGTTAGAATAACTTCTTTAGGAGTTCCAGTTCTAATATCTCTTCCTTTCATTAAAAAAGTTTTTTCAGACCCAGTTGGAATTGCAGATCCTATTTCTTTTTTAATTCTTTCTGCTGTTGAATCTCCAATTAATAAATTAAATTTTTTCTTCATAAAAATCATAATTGCATTGTCCATTGCATCGCCAGCAACTCTTAAAGAATGAGAGTAAACAATTCCGCCTAACGACATAACTGCAATCTCGGTAGTTCCTCCACCAATATCAACAATCATAGATGCTTGAGGTTCTGAAATAGGAAGTCCTGCACCAATTGCTGCTGCTACCGGTTCCTCTATAAGTTGTACTTTTCTTGCGCCAGCAGCATAACCGGCTTCTTGAATAGCTCTTCTCTCAACTGGGGTTGATCCCGTTGGAACACAAATAATAATTCTAGGGTTTGCAAAAGCATTTCGTTTATGAATTTTTCTAATAAAGTGCTTTATCATTTCTTCTGTGACTATAAAATCTGCGATTACTCCGTCTTTCATAGGTCTTATCGCTGTAATATTTCCTGGTGTACGACCTAACATTTGTTTTGCTTCTTCACCAACAGCCAAAACTTCATTTCTTCCGTTTCTAGATATCACCGCAACAACAGATGGTTCATTTAATACAATTCCTTTGCCACGAACATAAACTAAAGTGTTTGCTGTTCCTAAATCGATCGCCATATCTGTCGACCAAAATCCAAATAATTTATCAAACATTTTTTTCTTTCTTAATTAAGCAGAGGCACTCAAGTCTGGGCTTGGTGCTGTTCTTTTTCTCTTAATAATTAATTTATTTAGTGCGTTTATATACGCTTTTGCCGAAGCAACAAGGGTATCTGTATCCGCAGCTTGACCTACGGAAATCTTACCTTTTTCTTCAATTCTTACACTCACTGTCGCCTGCGCATCAGTTCCTTCTGTTACTGCTTGTACTTGATAAAGCTGAAGATTGACATTATGAGGGTAGATTTTTTTTATTGCTTTAAATATCGCATCCACAGGTCCATCTCCTTCGGAATCTGCTTTTTTAATCTCGTCATAAATCATAAGCTCAATTTTTGCTCTTTGTGGTCCTTTAGTTCCAGCAATAACTTCTAATGAGGATAAACTGATGGCATTATTATGTTTCATTAAATCGTCATCGATTAATGCAATAATATCTTCATCAAAAACGTGTTTTTTTTTATCAGCTAAATCTTTAAATTTTGTAAAAGTATTATTTATTAATTCATCAGTTAAATCTGGATAACCTAATTCAGCAGCCTTATCTTTGTATGCATTTCTTCCAGAATGTTTTCCCATAACTAAAGAAGATTTTGTAACTCCAACACTTTCTGGGGTCATAATTTCATAAGTTTTTTTATTTTTTAACATTCCATCTTGATGAATTCCTGACTCATGGGCAAAAGCATTTTTTCCAACAATCGCCTTATTAAATTGGACTGGAAAACCAGTTACATTTGCAACTAATTTTGAACAACTGCTAATTTTTTTAGTATTAATATTTGTTTTATAAGGCATTAAATCACTTCGTGTTTTCATTGCCATTACAATTTCTTCTAATGCAGCATTTCCTGCTCTTTCACCAATACCATTAATAGTGCATTCAATTTGTCTTGCTCCAGCTTTTACTCCAGCTAAAGAATTTGCAACTGCAAGACCTAAATCATTATGACAATGAGTTGAAACAGTTGCTTTGTCTATGTTTGGAACTTTATCAAATAATAATTTAATTGTTTTATAATATTCATCAGGAATCGTATAACCAACAGTATCTGGAATATTAATTGTTCTTGCTCCACATTTAATTGCAAGCTCTACAGTTTTGCATAAAAAATCTGGTGTAGTTCTAGTACCATCTTCTGGCGACCACTCAACATCATCCGTAAATCTTCTGGCTAAAGAAACGCTATCTTTAATTAATTCTAAAACTTCTTTTGGAGTTTTTTTTAATTTATGCTTCATATGTAGAGGGGAAGTTGAAAGAAACGTATGAATTCTAAAACGTTTTGCGTGTTTTAATGCGTCTTTGCATCTTTCAATGTCCGCCTTAACCGCTCTGGCTAATCCGCAAGGAATAGTTTTTTTTAAAATTTTTGCAATTTCTGATACAGCTTCGAAATCACCATTAGAAGCAGCTGGAAATCCAGCTTCCATAACGTCAACTCCTAAATCTTCAAATGCTCTTGCAATTTGAATTTTTTCTTCAAGACTCATTGAAGCGCCCGGAGATTGCTCTCCATCTCTTAATGTAGTGTCAAAAATAATGATTTGATTATTTTTT
>JABHUX010000026.1 GCA_018658635.1 Alphaproteobacteria bacterium | reverse complement strand
CTTTACAAAAAGATTTACACGAAGAATTTATTAATTTAGTTAAAAATAGCAGAAAAGATAAGTTAAAATCTGAAAATTACTCAATGTTATTTTCAGGAGAGTTTTGGTCTGGAAAAAAATCATTGCAACTCGGTTTAATTGATGGAGTTGGCACTTTACAACAAATTTTAAAAGAAAAATTTGGCAAAGATCTTAAAGTTAAAAAATTTGAAGCAGCGCAAAGTTGGCTAAAAAGAAAACTTTCCTCACAATTACTAGGATCGTATTCAGAAGTTATAAATGAACTGGAAGTAAGATCAATCTGGAACAAATATGGCTTATAAAAATGGTAGCTAAAAAGAAGTTAAATAAAAAAAAAGTTATAACGAAAAAAAAAGTTGTAGCTAAAAATAAATCTAAACCACAAGATTTATCTTTTCAGGAAGTTATATTTAAATTACAAAAGTTTTGGTCTGATTATGGTTGTGTTGTGATGCAGCCTTATGACATGGAAGTTGGAGCTGGTACTTTTCATCCTGCAACAACATTAAGATCTTTAGGACCTAAGCCATGGAAAGCAGCATATGTTCAACCTTCAAGAAGACCTACGGATGGACGTTATGGAGACAATCCAAATAGACTTCAACATTATTATCAATTTCAAGTTTTAATCAAACCATCACCAGAGAATGTTCAAAGTCTCTATCTCAGAAGCTTAAGTGTGCTTGGAATAAATTATAAGGAACATGATATTCGTTTTGTAGAAGATGACTGGGAAAGTCCAACATTAGGAGCTTCAGGTCTTGGATGGGAAGTCTGGTGCGATGGAATGGAAATTACTCAGTTTACGTACTTTCAACAAATGGCAGGTTTTGAATGTAAACCAGTCTCAGCAGAGATTACTTATGGCCTTGAGAGAATTACAATGTTCATCCAAGGAGTAGACAGTGTATTTGATATCAGATGGAATAATGAAGGAGTTAAATATGGAGAAGTTTTTAAACGTAATGAAAAAGAATTTTCAGCGTATAATTTTGAATTTGCTAACACAGATAATCTTCTAAAATCTTTTGCGATGGCAGAGGGGGAGTGTCAGAACTTATTATCTAAAAATTTAGCTCTTCCTGCTTATGATCAGTGTTTAAGAGCCAGTCATATCTTTAATACTTTAGACGCAAGGGGAGTTATATCCGTGACCGAAAGAGCTGGATTTATTAACAAAATTAGAACTCTTGTTAAAAGTACAGCAGAAGTTTGGTTAAAGAACTCTGACTAATGTCTGACTTATTATTAGAATTATATTCTGAAGAAATACCGCCCACATTACAAGAAGATGCAAAGAATAATATTTCCGCAAATTTTACATCATTTTTTGAGAGATATGATTTTAAAAAAGTTGTAAGTGAAATTTATTCGACCCCAAAAAGATTAATTTTTTATTATAGCAATCTACCAACAAATATTAAAACTGAGGCTAAAGTTTTAAGAGGTCCAAAAGTTGGGGCACCAGAGCAGGCTATACAAGGGTTTATTAAATCAAATAATTTAGACCCAAAAGATATTTATGAAGAAGAAACAGATAAAGGAAAGTTTATTTTTGCAAAAACACAAAAAAGAGAAATACTAGTTATTGAAGAAATTAAGAAAAATATTCCCCATTTTTTAAATGGCCTACAGTGGCGAAAAAAAATGCGTTGGGGTAATCATGATCTTTCTTGGGGTAGACCTTTAAAGTCAATTTTATGTTTATTTGACAAACAAACTATTCCATTTAATTTTTTTCATTTAACATCAACAAACATCACCTATGTAGATGGTCCGTTAGAAGATAAAGCGGTTGTTATTAAAGATTATAGTCATTTTAAAAAAATATTAACTGATAAAAGAATTACTTTTGATAATACAGAAAGAGAAAAATTAATTACCAAAAATATTCAATCATTTCTTAAAAAGAATGATTGTGAATTAGAAATCAATAATAAATTACTTAAACAAGTTATTAATCTTGTTGAAGATCCAATTGTTCTAAAAGGATCATTTTTAAAAGATTTTTTAAAATTACCAGAAGAACTTCTTATTTTAACAATGCGACATCATCAAAGATATTTTCCAATGCGCTCTGTTAATAATCATAAATTAATTAATAATTTTATTGTTGTTGCAAATAAAGAAGATATTAAAAATAAAATTATAAAAGGGAATGAAAGAGTTCTAACCGCACGTCTAACAGATGCCAAATTTTTTTGGGAAAAAAATAAAAGTCAAAATTTAGTAAAACAAGTAAGCAAACTAAAAGGAATTACCTTTTATCAAAGCCTAGGTTCCCTTCATGATAAAACTCAAAGAATAAGAATTCTAGCATCATTCATTGCAGATATTGTTAATTGTAAAAAAGATGATGCAGAAATAGCAGCCTCAATTTGTAAAGCAGATCTAGTTTCAGATTTAGTAGGAGAGTATCCAGAGCTTCAGGGTGTGCTTGGAAAGTATTTTGCGGTTGAGCAAGGTTTTAGTGTAGAAATTGCAAATGCAATTTCTGATCATTATTTACCAGTTGGACCAGAAGACAGAGTCCCAAAGGAAAAAATTTCAATCGCAGTTGCCCTTGCAGATAAGATTGATAATTTAGTTGGCTTCTTCGGTATCAATGAAAAACCGACAAGTTCAAAAGATCCTTACGCATTAAGAAGATCAGCCCTTGGTATTCTTAGAATTGTAATCGAAAATAGAACTTCTATTTCATTAAAAGAATTAATTAATAACTCAAAAAACTCATATCTTACCCAAGGAGTAAATATGCAAAACACTAAGTTTACTGAAGAGATTTTAGGTTTTATTACAGACCGATTCAAAAACTTACTTAAAGATCAAAAAATCAGACCTGATGTCATTGAATCTGTATTATTTAATAGCAGATCCGATGATTATTTTTCATTATTTACTAAAATTAAAAACTTAAACAAAGTGGTGAAAAGTGAGGACGGTCAAAATGTCATTGCAGTCTATAAAAGATGTACAAATATTCTAGATCAATCAAAAAAAGATCTTAAACAAGAATTTTTTGGAGATCCTGATACCGTTATATTTAAACATAATGAGGAAAATTTTTTATTAGAAAAAATAAATGAAATTAGAGAGCATTATACAACTCCTGCACGATTAAGAACTGTAGAGCAAACGATGGGTTTGTTAGCTGGAACAAAAAGTTTTGTTGATAAGTTTTTTGACAACGTAAAAGTCAATGACGAAAATGAACAGATCAAAAAAAACAGACTAGAGTTATTATTTCTATTGTGCAAAACTTTTGATAGTTTTGCTGACTTTTCAAAAATTGAGGTTTAAAAAAAATGCCAAAGTGGGTTTATCAGTTTAATAGTTCAAACTGCGAAGGGACTGTTTTGCAAAAACCTCTTTTAGGTGGAAAAGGAGCAAATCTTGCAGAGATGGGAAAATTAGGTCTTCCTGTTCCTCCTGGTTTTACAATTACAACAGAAGTTTGCACTGATTTTTATAAAAATAATCAAAAATATCCAGACGATCTTCAGATTCAAGTGCAAGACGCTATAAGGAACATTGAAAAAATTTTAGGAAAAAATTTTGGCGATGTTAATAATCCCTTGTTAGTATCTGTTAGATCAGGCGCAAGAGTTTCTATGCCTGGGATGATGGATACCGTTTTAAATTTAGGGCTGAACGATAAAACTGTTTTAGGGTTAATTAAAAAAACTAATAACGAAAAATTTGCTTACGATAGTTACAGACGCTTTATTCAAATGTATAGCAACGTTGTTCTTGAAGTAGATCATCATAATTTTGAAGACTTGCTTGATAATTATAAGCTAACAAAGGGTGTATTGTCGGATACAGATCTTCAAGCTGAAGATTGGAAATCAATTGTTGGCAATTATAAAGATATTGTAAAAAAACATACAAAAAAAGATTTTCCACAAGACTCTCATGAACAATTGTGGGGAGCAATTAGCGCTGTATTTAAATCTTGGCTAAATCAAAGGGCAAAAACTTATAGAAGATTAAACAATATTCCTGAAGAGTGGGGCACAGCAGTTAATATTCAATCCATGGTGTTTGGAAATATGGGAAATGATTGTGCAACAGGTGTTGCATTTACTAGAAACCCATCTACAGGAGAAAATAGTTTTTATGGAGAATACTTAATTAATGCTCAAGGCGAAGATGTTGTTGCGGGCATTCGAACCCCAAGAAATATTACTAAAAAAGCAAGACTCGAGTCATCTTCAAAAGATTTGTCATTAGAAGAGACAATGCCAGAGGCATTTGCTGAACTTACAAAGATTTATAAAAAATTGGAAAGTCACTACCGTGACATGCAGGATATTGAATTTACCATTGAGAATAAGAAACTTTGGATGTTACAGACAAGATCAGGAAAAAGAACTGCAAAGGCTTCAATTAAGATTGCAGTGGATATGGTTAGTGAAAAATTGATCACAAAAGATGAGGCATTACTTAGAATTGATCCAAAAATTTTAGATACCCTTCTTCATCCAACACTAGATCCAAAAGCTAAAAAGAATGTAATAGCAAAAGGACTCCCAGCATCACCAGGTGCCGCAACTGGAAAAGTTACTTTTAATGCAGATGATGCTGAGCAAATGAAAGCTAACAATCAAAATACTATTTTAGTTCGGGTTGAAACATCACCAGAAGATATTCATGGAATGCACGCTGCTGTTGGAATTTTAACTTGCAGAGGTGGAATGACAAGTCATGCTGCTGTTGTTGCAAGAGGAATGGGGAGAGCCTGCGTTTCAGGGGCTGGAAATATAAAAATAGATTATGCGGCTAAATTTTTCAAAGTAGACAATACTGAAGTTAAAGAAGGGGATATTATAACAATCGATGGTTCAACAGGCGAAGTTATGCTTGGCGAAGTTAAGACAATTAATCCAGATATCTCAGGAGAATTTTCTGAAATCATGAAATGGGCGGATGAAGTTAGAACTTTAAAAATCAGAGCAAACGCCGAAACACCATTAGATTCTCGAACTGCAAGAGGATTTGGCGCTGAAGGAATTGGACTTTGTAGAACAGAGCATATGTTTTTTGATGAAGAAAGAATTTTACATGTAAGACAGATGATACTCTCAAAAACTAAAGAAGATCGTCTAAAAGCTTTAGATAAAATTTTACCATTTCAAAAAAAAGATTTTGTTGAAATTTTTACAATTATGAAAGGATTTCCTGTTACAGTTAGATTGTTAGATCCCCCATTACATGAATTTTTGCCTAAAACAGAAAAAGAAATAGATATTGTTGCAAAATCTTTAAAAATTCATTCAAGCGAAATTAAAAATAGAATTAATTATCTACATGAAGAAAATCCAATGCTGGGTCATAGAGGTTGTCGTTTAGCAATTTCTTTCCCTGAAATTTATGAAATGCAATGTCGAGCAATTTTTGAAGCTTTATACGAGTTGCAAAAGCAAAAAGTTGAGGCAGTAATTCCAGAAATTATGATTCCGCTTGTTGCAACAGAAAGAGAAATAGAAATTTTAAGAGGATTAGTTGATAGGATTGCACAAGAAGCTCAAAAAAAGAATAATTTTAAAGTAGATTATTTAGTAGGCACCATGATTGAGCTTCCAAGGGCCGCACTTAATGCAAAATATATTGCAAAACATGCAGACTTTTTTAGTTTTGGAACAAATGACTTAACGCAGACAACGCTTGGTATTTCAAGAGACGACTCTGGTAAATTTTTAGATGATTATGTTGAAAATAAAATATTTAAAATTGATCCATTTGTAAGTATTGATCAAGATGGAGTTGGTGAACTTATAAAACTTGCATGTTCAAGAGGACTTGAAACAAAAAAAAATATAAAACTTGGAATTTGTGGAGAGCACGGTGGAGATCCAGATTCTATAGATTTTTGTCATAGAACCGGATTAAATTATGTATCTTGTTCACCTTACAGAGTTCCAATAGCAAGATTGTCTGCCGCTCAAGCAAGCATAAGGTCAAAAAAATAAAGAACGATTCTTATAAATTTAAGATAAATTATTAACACTCAACGACCACTAATAGACAGTAGGCATACTGTTTATTCAAAAATCATTGATTTACTTGGGTCATTTAAGAATCTTTATTTAGAATGAAGGCTTTTCCTTGTCAAAAAAACATTTACAGCAAACACTAAATTAATTAGTTTCGCCGCTAATTAACTTAACAAAAAGTAAAAATAAATGAAAACTATACTAGCAACAATCGTAAGTATGTTCTTATTCGT
>JABHUX010000025.1 GCA_018658635.1 Alphaproteobacteria bacterium | reverse complement strand
TTTTATTCCCTTTCTTTGTCCAATAGTAAAATTAATAATTCCCTCATGCTTTCCTAAAACATTTCCCTTAACATCAACAATGTTTCCAGGTTCGTGCGCCTCTGGTCTTAAACGCTCAATGACAGATACATAATTTCCATCAGGTACAAAGCAAATATCTTGGCTGTCAGGTTTATCAGCAACCTCTAAATTAAGTTTTTTTGCAATGTCTCTAGTCTCTTCTTTTGGAAGATCTCCTAATGGAAAATGTAAATAATTTAACTGTTCTTGAGTTGTTGCAAACAAAAAATAAGTCTGATCGCGGTTTAAATCTTTCGGTCTGTACATTTTGGAAATGTTATTATCTATAATTTTTTTTACATAATGACCGGTGATTAACGCATCAGCTTTTAAGTTTTTTGCTGACTCAAATAAATCTCTAAACTTAACTGTTTGATTGCAATTTACACAAGGAATAGGTGTTTCACCTCTCAGGTAAGAATCTGCAAATTTTTCTATAACTTCATTCTTGAATTTACTTTCATAATTTAAAACATAATGATCAATTTCCAATTTTTCTGAAACTCTTTTTGCATCATAAATATCTTGTCCTGCACAACATGTGCCTGGTTTTTTATTAATTTGTGCATAATCATAAAGTTGCAAGGTCATACCAATCACTTGGTAACCATTCATTTTCATCAACCCTGCAACTACAGATGAATCAACGCCTCCAGACATTGCAACCACAACTTTTGTCTCGCTGGGTGGTTTGTCCAGTCCTAATAAATTATTATTTAATTTACTTTTAAGTGTTGTTGTCATGACAATATTTGGACACTCTTACATTATAGTAAGAAATAAGTATAAATAAAAAATGATTTTTGATTATGAACCAGGAGACTATGTCGTCAATCCAAAAAATAAAGAATGGGGAACTGGTCAAATACAATCTATTATTAAAAACATTGTAACTGTTAACTTTGAAAATGCTGGAAAAAAAACGATTATTGCTGACATAGTTTTGCTTGAAAAAATAAATGTTAAAAATTAATTTAAAAAAAGTAGCTGAAGAGCTAATTCCAAGTTTTTATGAAGCTGGTAAAGAAAGTATTAAACTTTCAGGTAAGAATCTTAAAATAAATATAAAGAAAGATAACACACCCGTTACTAATGGAGACTTATTAGTCGATAAAATCTTACAGAAAAAAATATTTAATCTAACCCCTAATATTCAAATAGTTTCTGAAGAAAACGTTAATGAAATTAAAAAATTTGACAATAACAATTTCTGGCTAATTGACCCAATCGATGGAACTCGTGAATATATAAAAAATAAAAATGAATATACTTTAAATGCCGCTCTAATTTTAGATAAAAAGCCTGTCCTTGGAGTAATCTACGCTCCTAAACTTAAAAGATTATTTTATTCATTTGGTAAAAACCAAGCTTACGAAATTAACAAAAATATTAAAGTTAAATTAAATTGTAAAAAATTATCAAAAAGTAATGAGATCTTAGCTTTATCTAATAGCCCTACTCCCTCTGATATTATTCTAAATATTCACAAAAAAAATAATGTTACAAAATTTGTAAAATGTTCAAGTTCGTTGAAATTTTGCCTAATAGCTGCTGGCGAGTTTGATATTTATGCCGCAAGAGCAAGGGCAAAAGAATGGGATATAGCTGCAGGTCATGCAATAGCCGAACATGCGGGAGCAATATTAACTACATTCACTGGTCGAGAAATAACTTACGGCAAAAAAAATTTTGCAAACCCTGCAATGATTCTAAAAAGATCAAATAATTTGCTTAAATAATAATTCACTTAATACACGAACATAGATACATCTAAATTATAAAAATGAGATTTTTATTTATTGTATTATTAACGTTTACATTAAATTCATGCGGAAACTTGATATCTGCTAGTTTAATTGAATCTTTTCTAACTCCGACATCAGCAATAATGACAGCAGTAGATTATGGCATTGAAAAAGAAACGGGTAAAAAAATTTCAGAACATGCTTTATCAGTAGCAACTTCTCAAGACTGTAAATTTGATCTTAAAGAAATGTCTATTTGCAAAGATGAAAATGTTTCAAATAAAAAAACTGTCAAAGTTTTAAAGGCTAACCAAAACTATTCTAAAAAAACAAAAATAGATTCATTAACTAATTAAAACTTTCTTTAATGAAATTAGATATTGCTTTAATAATTATTAGTTCAGTTTCGTTATTCGGAATTATTCTGTTCTATATTATTACAAATCTTTTAAGGAACAAAATTAATGAATTAGTTATAATTCAAAAACGTAACAAAAAATCTAAATCTTCTTCTCGAAAATCTTAAGTTCATTTTTATCTAAGCCTAATACATTTTTAGAAGTGGAATAACTAAATCCTGCTCTTGCTAAAACGCCAGTATCTTTTGTATAAAAAATCTCTCTATTCGCATCAGGACGATATGGTCCTATTCTTCTTCTTCTACAAACTCTTATTGCCGCATAAAAATCAGGATCAACATTATCTTTTTGAATATCATTCATTGTTTTTTTTAACAATTCTCCATCAATACCTTTTTGAGCTAAATTCATTCTAATTTTGTTTAATGAATAGCCTTTTTTCAAATAATTCTTTGATTTTATTTCCGAATAAATTGTGTCGTTTATAATCCCTAAGCTTTCAAGGTTATCAATAACCATATCGATTTCTCTTAAAATACTTTCTTTATCCTTATCTAAATAGTCGGTATCGAGTACTTTTCTGTATAAATAAATTCTAAGATCTTTTTTTGAGGGTTGATATTTATCAAGATATTTTAAAGACAGCTCTTTAATATCATCTCTGCTATTTATCGATTGTTTTGCAGATTTATTGAATCTCATATAATAATCGTTACTAGCACATGCTTAACACTTTAAAAGATTTTTTTACTCTTGAAATGATTTATCATTTCACAAACATAGGTGTTATCCCGTTATGGATCCTTTTAGCTTTTTTACCAGGTTGGAGCGGAACTAAAGTTTTAATTAACAGCATACTGGTTCCATTAATATTAAGTTTTACCTATTTCTACGTTTTTTATATTTACATAAATACTTCGGAG
>JABHUX010000116.1 GCA_018658635.1 Alphaproteobacteria bacterium | reverse complement strand
TTAAAAAGGAATTATCTTTAAGCATTATAGATTTCTAAGAAAAATATTAAAAATATTAAGATTCCAAAAGAATTATTGCTATTAAAAACTCTTTGAATTTGATCTCTATTATTAGATTTCGTTTTTTGAATTATTATAACTTGATAAGCTAAATGCAATACTGCAATTGCCAATAGGACGAAGTATACAACAGATCTGTTTGTTAAAAAGCCCAAACCAATTAACAAAGTTATTGTTGAGATATAACAAAAAAATAAAAAATTTTTTATGTCATATTCAAATTTAATTGCTGTAGATTTAACTTTTATTTTTAAATCATCGCGCCTGTCTTGTAAGGCATAAATTGTATCATATCCTAAAGTCCAAAAAATTCCTGCCATATACAAAATAATAATTTCTATTGTTAAATTTTCAAAGAATACTGACCAACCAAGTAATACACCCCAATTAAATGTAAACCCAAGAAATAACTGAGGCCAAAATGTTATCCTTTTCATAAAAGGATAGGTAATAATTAATAATCCAGATGATAGGCCTAATATTTTAGAAAAATTATTAAATTGAAATAATATTATGAATGCAGGTATTAGTAGTAATAAAATAACAAGCCAAGCAGTTTTAATTGTTATCTTTCCAGAAGCTATTAAACGTGTTTTTGTTCTTTGAACCCTGATATCTATTTTTTTATCTACAATATCATTATAGACGCAACCAGCACTCCTCATAATTGCCGAACCAATAAAAAATAGAATTAAGTATTTAATAAATAGATAATTATTAACAACATACCACTGAGTCATTGCTAAACTCCAGGCACATGGCCAAAATAGTAAAAAGATTCCAATTGGTTTATTTAATCTTAATAGGTTAGCAAATTGGTACATTTTGTAAAAATTAGATAATTTAGTTACAATAACAGTTATGTCTTTAAAAGTAAGAATTTATTTAGATAAAAAGTTAAACCTAGATTTAGATTTTATTTTAGAAAAAGAAGATGCTCATTATTTGATGAATGTGATGCGTTTAAGAGAAGGCGATAATGTTTTTTTATTTAACTCTAAAGATGGAGAGTTCAAAGGAGAAATCATTAGTTCCGATAAAAAAAATACAAAAATAAAATTAATCTCAAAAATTGAAAATATAAACAAACCAGGAAATATATCTTTGATATTTTCTTTAATTAAAAGTTCAAAACTAGATTATTTAATACAAAAATGTACAGAAGTAGGTGTTAAGAGTTTTTACCCTGTTATTTCTGAAAAATCGGTTGCTAAAAATTTAAATATTCAAAGAACAGAAAGAATCATAAAAGAATCTTGCGAACAATCTAATCAGTTATATTTACCAGCTATTCATGCAGTTGAAAAATTAGAGAAAAAACTCAAATCTCTTGATAAAAATTCTATAGTTTTTTTTGCAGACATTAATTCTTCTAATAAAAAAATTGAAGAAGTTCTTAAAAAGAATAAAAATCGTGAATTTTATTTACTAGTTGGTCCAGAAGGTGATTTTTCATTAAAAGAAAGAGACTTATTAAATAGCATGAGTAATTGTATTCCTATTTCATTAGGACTGAATATTTTAAGATCAGAAACAGCAGCGGTTGTGGGCCTCACTATTTTAAATTATCAGATTAATTAATTTTGTGTTCCACCAACAGTAATACCATCAATTAAAATTGTTGGCTGACCAACGCCAACTGGTACCCATTGTCCATTTTTTCCACAAGTTCCAACGCCAGCATCTAATTCCATATCATTGCCAACCATTTTAACTTTTGTCAGAACGTCAGGACCATTACCAATTAATGTCGCACCTTTTAATGGTCTACCAATTTTTCCATTCTTAATTTCATAAGCCTCTGTACAAGAGAAAACAAACTTGCCATTTGTGATATCTACTTGTCCGCCACCAAAGGCAACGGCATAAATTCCTTTATCAACTGATTTAATTATTTCATCGGGATGATACTTTCCAGAAAGCATATAAGTGTTTGTCATACGAGGCATTGGTATGTGTTCAAAACTTTCTCTTCGACCATTTCCTGTTGGCTGCACATTCATTAATCTTGCATTCAATCTATCTTGTATATAATTTTTTAATATTCCTTTTTCGATTAGAACAGTTTTATTAGCTGGGGTTCCTTCATCATCAATAGTGATTGATCCTCTTCTATTTTCAATTGTTCCATCATCAACAACGGTTACTTGTTCATCAGCTATTTTTTGTCCCATCAAATTTGAGAATGCGGAGGTTTTTTTTCTATTAAAGTCACCTTCAAGTCCGTGCCCAATTGCTTCATGGAGAAGTATTCCAGGCCAACCAGGTCCTAGAACTACTTTCATTTCGCCAGCAGGAGCATCAACACTTTCAAGATTAATTAATGCTTGTTTTAGAGCAATATCACAAACTTTCTTCCAATTTAATTCAGTGATGTATTCATCTAATATTTTTCTGCCACCCGTTCCATAACTTCCTGTTTCTTTTCTTCCATTCTTTTCAACCATGATTGAAACATTAAATCTAACAAGCGGTCTTTTATCCGAGTAACTTTGATTATTAGGTCTTATGATTTCTATTTGTTGATATTCGGAAAATATTGAACTTGAAACCTGCTTAACATATGAATTTTTAGATCTTAAATATTTATCAATTTTATTTAATAGATCTATTTTTTCAGAAAAGTTTTTTGCTTCTATAGGATTAACGTCTGTATAAAGATATTTATTAGTTTTTTTTGGTCCTGAGTTTATTTTTCCAGAATAATTTTTATTAGCATCTAAAATTATTTTTGCTGACTGTTTTAGAGATTCTTCTGTTAATTCATTTGAATGTGAGTAGGTTGTAATGTCATTATTTACTGATCTTAAACCATAACCTTTGCTAGAGTCGTAACTTGTATTTTTGATTTTTCCATCATCTAAAACTAAAGACTCTGAAACAGTAGATTCTAGGAATAGCTCACCATCATCACACTTAAAAAGGGTA
>JABHUX010000004.1 GCA_018658635.1 Alphaproteobacteria bacterium | reverse complement strand
ATTGTGAATTAGTAAAAATATATTTTGGTATATAAAAACCCTGCAAATTAATAATTAAAAAATTAAATATTATTAAACTTTTCTCTGTACTTGGTAGTGACCTTAAAACTGTAAAATACCAAAAAAAAATCTGCAAAATTAAAGGTAAGTTTCTAAATAATTCTACATAAATTAATGATAATTTATTAATTATCCAATTTGAGGAAAGTCTTGAAACTCCGATAATAAAACCAAGTATAGTTGCAAATATTACACCAAAAAAAGCTACTAATAACGTGTTAAATAACCCAACAAGATAAGCTCTACCATAGCTTGAGGAGCCATCGTAATCAATCAGACTAAATTGAATATCAAAACCCGAATTGGTTCCTAAAAAATCAAATCCAGAACTCATATTTCTGGCTTTCATATTTATTTGTGCATTATTTGCAAAAAAATAAATAACGAAAATAAAAAAAAAAATTAATAAAAGTTGAGGAATTAGATTAGATAACTGTAAATTTTTTTTAAGTGAAGTTTTTAATTCAGAATTAAAAAACATATATTTAACTTAAAAAAAAAGGGCCGATAATTTACCGGCCCTTTTATAAATTTTTTAAGAAACTATCTTACTGGTGGTGAGTATAGAATGCCACCTTTTGTCCATAGTTGATTCAGTCCTCTTCCTAGACCAACTGGAGTTTTTGGACCAACGTTAGCTTCATAGCTTTCCCCATAATTTCCAACTTGTTTAATTATGTTGTAGCTCCACTCATTGCTTAGACTAAGATTTTTACCAGTTTCTCCTTCAAGTCCCAACAATCTTTTGATTGCAGGATTCTCAGTAGTTTTTAAAGTATCAATATTAGCTTTGGTGATGCCTAACTCTTCAGCTTCGATCATTACGTTAAGAGTCCATCTTGTTATGTTTGCCCAGTTTTCATCATTACCTCTTACAACAGGTCCCAATGGTTCTTTAGAAATTGTTTCTGGCAAAATTATATGATCAGCTGGATTTTTAGTTTTTGTTCTATTTGCAGCTAAACCTGATTTATCTGTAGTATAAACATCACAACGTCCAGAGTCATAAGCAGCAACTGCTTCATCTGACTTTGTAAATGCTACTGGCTCATATTTAAGTTTATTTGCTTTAAAATAATCTCTTAAGTTTAGTTCTGTAGTAGTACCTGTTTCAACACAAACTTTTACATTGTTAAGTTTTTTTGCTGAATTAATATTAGCAGCTTTTCTAACCATGAACCCTTGTCCATCGTAGAAATTAGTTCCAATAAAATCTAAAGCAAGACCACCGTCTCTAGATAAGGTCCATGTTGTATTTCTTGCAAGAACGTCAATATCTCCAGCTTTAAGAACTTCAAATCTATCCTTTGCACTTAAAGGGGTAAATTTAACTTTATTAGCATCTCCAAGTATAGCAGCAGCTACGGCTCTGCAAAAATCAACGTCGATACCTGTCCATTTTCCTGATGCATCAGCATTAGAAAACCCCGGAACGCCTTGAGAAACTCCGCAATTAAGAGATCCACGTTTAATAACATTTTCTCTAGTTTGATTTGCATTAGCATTAAAAGTTGCAAATATAAAAAATGCAACAAAAGCTAAAATTGCAAATGAATTTGTTTTAATTTTTTTCATTATTTTTTTAGTTAAGTTTAATGAAAGATTTATACTTAATCTAAAAATCACTTAAAAGAATATTTTGACTAAAAACAATTTAAGGTTGTATTAATAAATTTATTAACTATTTCCTTTCGGAATTTACGATCCTTTTTTAATTTATATTCAAATTGCATGGCAAATTTCTTTGAAAGCAATTTTTTTTTAAAAATTAAAATCCATTTTCTACCTCTAGTAAATTTAGCACCCTTACCACTATTATGAAGCTGAAGTCTTTTTGCTAAATTATTTGTCCAACCTACATAGGTAATAATTTTTTTATTATTTAGATTGGCTATGATGTAAACAAAATATTTTTCTAACACTTAGGAAAAAAACTTTTTATCAATTTTAAATTTAGTGTTATTGAGTAGAGCTTTAATAAATGAAGTCATCAAAGGAAGTTCTTTAACAGTAAAGTCTTTAACAATTTTATTGCCAATATCAAAAATTAAATCAGCTCCTTCAACTGTATCGTTTCGCATTTTATTTTTTTTTACTTTTTTGTATGTCATTCCCATTCCAATAAATTTGCCCATTTTTGAATTTCTTCCTCCAGTACAACTAACGTACAAGTCACCAACACCTGCTAAATCCATTACCGTAGATTCATGACCTCCTATTTTTTTAATAAAATAACACATTTCTGTTATCGACTGATTAAATAAAGCAGCTGCAGTGTTAAGATTTTTATTATCCTTTTCATTTTTTGAATTAATACCCATAGACGTCCCCACTATCATTGCGTAAATATTTTTAATTCCAGCACATGCAGCAACACCCGTTACATCCTTTGAACATTTAATCTTATAATAAGAAGTAGATAACATTTTAGATAAATTTCGAACTACAGAGATATGTTTGTTTGCAAAAATAACATTTGTAAGAAGTCGGTTAGATAAATCTGAAGCTAAACATGGTCCTGCTGCTACAGAAACTTTTAAATTTTTAATTTCTTTTTTTAATAAAAAATTTTTAACTGTATCGGGATATACTTCGTAACGATTTTTTTTATTAACATTTAATCCTTTTGTTAAAATCAAAATTTGTTGGTTATTTTTAATTTTTTTTAATTGATCTAATGCCCAATTTATTCCCTTTGAACTTATGCCTAAAACTATTAGATCAGTATCTTTTAATAAATTATGAAAATTATTAAATTTATAAAGTTTAACATTATTTGGTATTTTAGATTTTAATGTTGGATGAATATTTTTATTAGATTTAATAATATTTATAAAATCATCCTCTAAATGAGTACCTACTATTGAAACTTGATGCTTATTATCAATGCACGGAAAGGCAAAAGCAGTACTCAGCGAACCTGCTCCTAAAATTAAAATTTTAGCCATAAATTATTAAATTGGCGCGCCCTAAAGGATTCGAACCTCTGACCCTCGGTTTAGAAAACCGATGCTCTATCCAGCTGAGCTAAGGGCGCAACTAAATTTAAAGTAGTTTTAACAATTATTTTTTTTTAATCAATTTGTTAATGAT
>JABHUX010000115.1 GCA_018658635.1 Alphaproteobacteria bacterium | reverse complement strand
TGAAGGCGTATTTAGTTTAAGCGCTACTCTAATTGCATCATCCCTTGGTGCATGGATATTATTTGGACCGCCAACTGCTGCAACATGGGGTGGTTTTGGATCTGTTATTGGCTATGCTCTTGGAACTGCTTTTCCAATGATTTTGCTAATATTTTTTGGGAAAAAAATAAGATTATTATTGCCTAAAGGTAAATCGTTAACTGAATTAGTATTAAAGAAGTTTGGAAAAAATTTATTTAAGTTAATTTTTTCCTTAATGATTTTTTATTTATTTATATTTCTATGCGCGGAAGTGACCGCAATTTCTAAGCTTATTTATTATATCTCAGGACTTAATATTTGGATTTCGGCATCTATAATTTTATTTTTTACACTAACTTACGTTCTATTTGGCGGATTAAAAGCAACGATTAGAAGCGATGGTATTCAATTTGTTGTTATCATCTTATTATTTTTATACTTAATTTTTTCATTATTTTTACAGAATAATAACAATCTAAATCTTAATATTTTTCAGGAAAACTTTATTAAATTTGATAGCAAATCTTTAATATCATCTTTTCAGTTTGGTTTTGTTTTTTTTATAGCAGTTGCTGCAACTAATTTATTCCATCAAGGAAATTGGCAGAGAGTTTATGCAGCCAAGAATGAAAAGATTTTAGTGAAGAGTTTACTCATTTCATTTTTTATTATCTTCTTGATTGTTTTTTTTATGGGAGTGACTGGAAGCATTTCTAAATTGAATGGATTAAAATTTAATGAAGACCTTGCTTTCTTTTCTATTATTTTAAATAAAAATGATATTTTAATTTCATTAATTATTCTTATTTTTTCTCTATGTTTAACTATTAGTACCGTTGATACTTTATTAAATTCAATATCAAGTCTTACAATTGTTCATAGCAAAGATTTTTTTAATTTTAAATATTTAAAAGATAAAAAACTTTCAAATACTATTTTAATTTTATTATCAATTGTTTGTTTAATTATTGCTCTTTATCAATTTAGTGTTCTTTATTTATTTTTATTAGCGGATCTTCTTTGTTGTGCTTGCGTTTATGTAATATTTAAAGGTCTGTACGAGAAGAAAATTAATCCTTGCAGATCTTTAGCTTTAATAATGATTGGACTTTGTTTGGGGTTACTTTTTTTTCCAAGTATAGATTTTTCTAAATCTTTGTTAGTTGGAGTTATTTTTAATAAAAGTATTTTTAATGAAATTTTTACTAATTCGTTACTTTTTTGGTCTTTTTTATTTGCAACTTTTTCTCCGTTAGTTTTTGATATTGTTTATCGAAGGGTTAAGTAAAGAGATCTTAAAAATCTAGCAGTATAACAGTGATTGATATTAACAGAATTATTTGGATTAAATTTATTGCAACAGAACTTCCGTGTAAGATTTTAAATTTACGATTATTTTTTATTTTTTGTTTATTGATTGTCGGCATTAAATAAAAATAACAAAATACAAATAAAACTAACACAATTGTATTTGCATAGAAAATTGCATTAAACACTCCAAGAGAAATGATTGCAATAAGCGAACCTAAAGAAAGAGCTGCATTAATAATATAATAAATAGGGAACAATTTTCTAATATATGGACCTGACTGTGTATTAGGTAAGAACTTAAAAACAGTTGGTGCAATTACAAAAGAAAAAAATAACATCATTCCAAGGCTTAAAACTGGAAATATCGTGATAACTGTTAGTAATAAGTAATCAATTATTGTTGGCATTTAAATCTTAATAAAAAAAAAGAACATATAGGTAAACTTTATTTAATCAAATAAATAAAATAGTTTATTCATATTCTATATTTTATAGAGCAAAAAAAATGTCAGATTCTTTATCCAACTACGTTAGAAAAAGAAAAATTGCGAATAAGAGTACATGGACAAGTGTTGTTGTTAATTTTTTTTTAGTTATTTTCCAGATAGTTATTGGATTTTTTTCTAAATCATCAGGACTAATAGCAGATGGTTTCCACACCCTAGCTGACATGCTTTCAGATTTAATAGTTTTAATTACAAGCAAGAAATCTTTAAACCCGCCAGATGATGATCATAATTACGGTCATTATAGATATGAAAATGCCGTAGGTTTATTCTTGGGCGTTTTATTATTATTTGTTGGAGGTGCGATGATTTGGAGCGCAGGTAAGCAGCTTGAAAATTCTGATCAGATCGTAGCAGTGCATGTTATGGCTTTATATGCCTCAATCATTTGTTTAGTAGTTAAAGAATTATTATTTCGCTATCTTTTAAATATTGCAAAAAGAGCTAAATCAAGCTTGCTAATAGCTAATGCTTGGCACGCACGCTCTGATGCTGCGTCATCCTTAGTTGTTGCAATTGGAATTATTTTTAATCTTCTTGGTTTTCATAGCTTTGATTTAATTGCCGCAATCATTGTGGGTGTGATGATTTTAAAAATGGGATGGACTTTTAGTCATGAAGCAATTCAAGCTTTAACAGATAAAGCTGCTGATACAGATGAAGTTGAAAAGATTAAGAAAATAATATTAGAAACACCAGGCGTTATTAATGTTCATGATTTAAGAACAAGAAAAGTAGGGGACAGTATTATTGCAGATGTTCATATTGAAGTTAAAGGAACTTTAACAGTTGCAGAAGGTCATGATATTGCAGTTGAGGCAAGAAATAGAGTTATGCGCAGTTCTAGGGTTTTAAACCTAATGACTCATATTGATCCTGTTTAAATTTTTAGCTTAAAGCTGGATAGTCCGTATAGCCTTTTTCATTGCCACCATAAAACGTTGCACGGTTATAAGGATTTAACGGTGCATTTGTTTTAATGCGTTTTGGTAAATCTGGATTTGCAATAAATATTCTACCAAATGCCACAGCATCCACATCATTTGATTCAATTGCCGTTTTTGCATCTTCAGGTGTGTAACCGCCAGCAGAAATAAATATTCCATTAAATTTTTTTCTAAATAATTTTGTAGCAGAAGGAGCATTAGTATCTAAAGCATCGGCACCGCCAGCTGATGTTGCTCTAGGCTCAATCATATCCAGGAATGCAATTTGTCTTTGATTAAATTGATTTATTACATAAGTGAATAATTCTACAGGATTAGAGTCGCTCATATCATTAAATGTTCCATAAGGAGAAAGTCTCACACCAACTCTATCTTTTCCAAAAACACCAATGACAGCATCTAGTACCTGCATAGGAAATTTAACTCTATTCTCTATTGAGCCTCCAAATTCATCTGCTCTTTTGTTGCTTCCATCTTGTAAAAATTCATCGAGTAAATATCCATTTGCCATATGAACTTCAACGCCATCAAAGCCAGCTTCTTTTGCATTTTTTGCAGCGTTCACATAATCTTGAATAATTCCTGGAAGTTCTGCTGCTTCTAATGCTCTTGGTGTTAAAATAGGAGTCGGTTTCCAATCAGCAGTAAATGTTCCAGAATTTTTTGCAGCAATAGCTGAAGGCGCAACTGGCAAACTATTATTTGGCTGATGAGATGAATGAGAAATTCTTCCGACATGCCATAATTGTAAAAAAATATGACCGCCATTTTTATGTACAGCATCAGTAATTAATTTCCATCCCTGCACTTGTTCTTTGCTGTGAATTCCAGGGGTTCCAGGATAACCCTGACCTTGTTGTGATATCTGTGTGGCTTCAGTTATAATAAAACCAGCTGATGATCTTTGAGAATAATAAGTTGCATTTAATTCCCAAGGAATATTGCCAGGTTGTTTACTTCGCATACGAGTAAGCGGTGCCATAATAATTCTATTTGGAAGTGTTAGATTACCTATTTTTAAATTATCGAAGATTGTTGGCATATGTTT
>JABHUX010000114.1 GCA_018658635.1 Alphaproteobacteria bacterium | reverse complement strand
TGATCATCATCACCTACGCAGCATAAATTATTATTTTTTTTCGATAATAAATTTAACCAAATATTTTGAATAAAATTTGTATCCTGATATTCATCTACAAGAATATATTTAAAATTGTTATGATATAATTCTAGTATTTCAGGCATAGTTTTGAATATTGTTACGCAATGCAAGATTAGATCTCCAAAATCTACACAGTTCATAATCTTCAATCGCTGCTGGTAAATTCTATATATTTTTAATGCGATATCTTTAATATAGTTTTCATTATTAATTTTAATTTCACTTGGAATAAGACCTTTATTTTTCCAATCATCTATAAAAGCAGCAACTAATTTGGGTGGAATTTTTTTTATATCAATGTTTTCTGATTCAATTATATTTTTTATAAGTCTTAATTGATCAAGAGTATCTAAAATCGTAAAATTAGATTTTAAACCTACAGCTTCAGCATGACGTCTTAAAATTTTATTACTAATTGAGTGAAAAGTTCCAAGCCAAGGCAAAGAAGAAGATTGTGCGCTAAGAATTTTAAGTATTCTTTCTCTCATTTCATTTGCCGCTTTATTAGTAAAAGTTACGCAAAGAATTTGATTGGCCCAACATTTTTTTGTTTCAATGAGATGAACAACACGAGTTGTCAAAACTTTAGTTTTTCCAGAACCTGCACCTGCCAAAATTAACAATGGTCCATCAGTATGAATAACAGCTTCTTTTTGTTGATTATTAAGGTTTAATAAGTAATTTTGGCTAGTGAAATTCATAAAATCAAATAGATCAAGTAGTTAACATAATATATCAAAAATTAAATGATTCTTAGGAAAAAAAATTTTTTAAAGTCTTTAAGGACTTTTTATAATCATAAAATCTATAGCAGGGCGATGGTCACTTTTGTGGTCATATTTTTTATTATTTTTTTATTACCATTTTTGACTGATCTTGATTCATATAAATCTGACATAGAAAATCAGATTCAGGAGAAGTTTTTTGTTAAGGTAAAGATTAATGAAAAGATTTCTTATAAACCTTTTTTAAGACCTCATATAGAACTGTTTTCAGTAGATATTTTCCAAACTAATAAAAAAGAAGACGTTTATATTGGCAATATTTATAAAATAAATCTTCATATTAATATTTTTGATATAATTTTAAAGAATTTTAATGTCACTAATGTTGAAATTATTGATGGAATTATTGAATTAGAAAATAATTATTTTGATAATTTTTTCAAAAATATAGATTCTATTAGAAGTCTTAAAGTAATCAAAGTTAACAACTTAGATTTAAAATATTCTTCAAACAAAAGCTCTATTGAGATTAGCGATATTAACAGTGATATTATTTTTAACAAAGGAAATTTAAGAACACTAGATTTAACTGGAAATTTTTTTAATTTACCTTTTGAAAGTACATTTCAAGGTACAAGAAATAAAGGGAAGAATGTTGGTTATTTATCTATTAAGTCTAATCTTCTTAAATTTTATTTTGATGTAGATTTAATTGATATTAATTTTTTAACAAATGAATTTTTAGGAAATGCCACAATTAGATTTGCAAATAATTTAAGTACGATTGGATTAAATAATTTAAATTTGCGTTTCGCTTTCGACTCAAAAGATGATCATGTAGATTTAAAAAATATTTTAGTTAATTCTTTTTTATATAAAGGAGATGGTTCTGCAAAAATTGATTTTAAGCCAAGACTTTCATTTGTTAGCGAATTTAATTTTATAGATACAAATTTTAAAAAATTATCTAATGCTAATCTTAAAGATAGTTTGGTGTATAATAAATTATTTAATATTAATGAAGATTTTTATGGTGTTTTTAAATTAAATTTTAAAAACATGATTACTAACCACAATCTTTTTTCTGATGCTAATGCTATTATCATTGTTGAAGGTGGAGATGTAAATATTAAAGAATTAAACTTAATTTCAAAATTTAATGATTTATTAAAAATAAATGGTCGTTTTATTACTCAGAATAGAGAAACAATATTTTTTTTTAATTCACAAATTGATTTAGTAAATATTAGAGATTTTTACAAAAATACTAATGGTTCAAGAGAAAAAATAGCACTTTTACCAAGTGATAGTTTTTCTGGAAAAATGAAGGGAGATTTAAATATGAAAAAGGGAAGGGTAATAGTGAATGAAATTATTGGAAATAATAATAAAAAATTTAATAAAAGTAATCTTAATATTGTTCAAGAAGAATTTAATTTGCGTCTAAATAAAGATATTTTAAATGTTTTAGATCCAAGAATCTATAATTTCTTGTTTTAATTTGGATGAGTCATTTTTCTTGGATTAATTAATCGATCATATTCTTTTTCATTAACTAGTCTGCTTTTTAGAGCTTCTTCTTTTAAAGATGTTCCATTCTTGTGAGCTTTTTTTGCAATCATAGATGCATTGTCATAACCAATTTTTGGAGCAAGAGCGGTTACTAGCATCAATGAACTATTTAATAATTGAGAAATTCTTTTTGTATCTGCTTTAAGACCTTTTAGACAATATTTAACAAAACAGTCAACCGAGTCAGATAACAATTCAATTGATTGAATAATACTTAAGCTAATTACTGGTTTAAAAACATTTAATTCAAAATGTCCATTAGATGCGGCGGTAGTAATAGTAAAATGATTACCCATAACTCTTGTGCATACCATTGTTACAGCCTCACATTGAGTTGGATTTACTTTGCCGGGCATAATAGATGAACCAGGTTCATTTTCTGGCAAAATAAGTTCACCAAATCCAGCTCTTGGGCCAGAACCAAGAAGCCTTATATCATTAGTAATTTTCATTAAAGCAACTGCCAATGTATTTAAAGTACCTGATAAATTTACGATTGGCTCATGACTTGCTAAAGCTTCAAATTTATTTGGAGCGGTTTTAAAAGGAAGTTTAGTAATTTTTTTAATTTCTAAAGCAATTTTTTTATCAAATCCTTTTTTACTATTAATTCCAGTTCCAACTGCAGTTCCGCCTTGAGCTAAAAAATACATTTCTTTAAGAGCAATTTCTATTCGTTTAATACAATTTTTAATTTGCATTTGATATCCGGAAAATTCTTGGCCTAAAGTTAATGGAGTTGCATCCTGAAGATGTGTTCTTCCAATTTTTACAATATTTTTAAATTTAATAACTTTATTTCCTAATTCTTTTTCTAATGTTTTAAGTGCAGGTAAAAGTCTTTTATTCACATCAATAGCTGAGGCTATATGAATGGCACTTGGGTAGGTGTCGTTAGTTGATTGAGATTTATTAACATGATCATTAGGGTGTACAGGTTTTTTTGAACCAAGTTTTCCACCTAAAATCTGAATGGCGCGATTAGCAATAACCTCATTAACATTCATGTTTGTTTGGGTACCAGAACCTGTTTGCCATACTTTAAGAGGGAAATTATCATCGAATTTACCTTTAATAACTTCATCAGAAGCTCTAACAATTGCTTGGGAAATTTTTTTATCTAATGATTTAGATTTAAAATTAACAATAGCTGCCGCCTTTTTGATGATTGCTATTGCTTTTATAATTTCAAAAGGCACTTTAATCTTGCCGATTTTAAAGTATTTTAAAGAACGCTCAGTTTGTGCTCCCCAATATTTATCAGCTGGAACTTTAATTTTACCAAAACTATCAGATTCAATTCTTGATGCCATATCAGTATTATCTTATATCACTAATGATAATTTTTAATAGTTGCTAATCAAGTATAATTTATGAATGTTGTAATTATAGGAGCTACTTTCGGCATAGGTTATGAACTTGGTAAAAAATACTTAGATCAATGTGATAATTTAATTTTATTAGGAAGAACACAGGAAAAATTACAAAATTTAAAACTAGAATTTAATTCAAAAAGAACAAAAGTATCAACATTTGTTTTAGACGTTACAAATAAAGCAAACAGTCAAAGAATTGTTAATGAAATTATAAAAGAATTTAAAACTATTGATCTGGCAGTTTATTGTTCTGGTTATTATGAGCCACATGATACCTTTGATATTAAGTTAGAGTTATTTGAAAAAACTTTTGCAGTTAATTTTTTTGGAATGATAAACTGTTTTTCAATTTTACTACCTCATTTTAAATCACAAAAATTTGGTCATCTTGCAGCTATTAGTTCACTTGCAGGATTTGGAGGATTACCAAACTCATCATCTTATGGGCCTTCTAAAGCTGCCATGATTAATTATTTTGAGTCTATTAAAATTGATTGTGATAAAAATAATATTTCTCTAAGCATTATTAATCCTGGCTTTGTAAAATCGAGGCTAACAGAGAAAAATACATTTGATATGCCATTTATTATGGAAGCAAATAAGGCTGCTGAACTTATTTTTGAAGGTCTGTTAAGTAAAAAATATGACATTACTTTTCCAATTCAGATGAAAATTGTTTTTAAAATTTTGCAAATTTTACCAAGACCAATTTATTTTTTTTTAGTTAGAATTTTAACTAAGAATATTTGAATGTTTTTTGAAAAACACGTTTTTTGTTGTATTAATAAAAGACCTGACTCTAATCCAAAAGGTTGCTGTAGTTTAAAACATTCAGAAAAATTACAAACAGAATTAAAGACAAAGATCAAAGATTTAAAACTAAATAAAAAAATTAGAATTAATAAATCCGGTTGTTTAGATCGATGTGAGCTTGGACCGATAATGGTTATTTATCCAGATGGTATTTGGTATTCTTTTAAAAATTCAAAAGATATTGATGAAATTTTAAATTCTCATTTATTAAATAACAAGGTTGTTGAAAGATTAAAGATATAATTTTTTTATTTTAGAGCTGTAGCAATATCTTTTTTCAAATCAGCAACTGTTTCTAAACCTATAGAGAGTCTTATTAAATTATCTGTAATACCAAGGGATAATCTTTCATTTTTGGTTAAAATACGATGTGTGGTTGTGGTTGGGTGAGTTACAATAGATTTTGTATCACCTAAATTATTAGAGATATCAAATATTTTTAATTTATTAATAAATTTAAATGCATCTTTCTTTTTTCCTTTAATTTTAAAACTTAAAATTGTTCCACCAAGAGTTTGCTGCTTTTTAGCAAGTGAGTATTGAGAAAAATTTCTTAAAAATGGATAAAACACTTTTTCGATTTTAGAATGTTTATCTAAAAATTGAGCAATTTCTAAAGCAATATTAGACTGTGCCTCTACTCTAATTTTAATAGTTTCTAAACCTTTTAGTAAAACCCAAGCATTAAAAGGACTAATAGCAGGACCTGTGTGTCTTAAAAAAGGTTTTAAAAAATTTTCTTTAAATTTTGTTGAAGATAATATGGCTCCGCCTAAAACTCTCCCTTGTCCGTCTATATGTTTTGTTCCAGAATAAACAATAATATCAGCACCTAATAAAACTGGTTTTTGTAAAACAGGACTTGCAAAAATATTATCTACAACGGTTTTGATTTTATATTTTCTTGCAATATTACAAACGGCTTTAATATCTATTAATTCTAAAAGTGGATTTGAAGGAGTTTCAAAGAAAAAAATCTTTGTATTTTTTTTAATAGCTTTTCTCCATTCATTTATATTTTTTCCATCTACAAATGTTACTTCAATTCCATATCGAGGTAGAATATTTTTTACGATCTCTTTACAAGATCCAAATAAAGCAGACGATGAAACTAAATGGTCTCCAGCTTTTAATTGGCACATTAATGAAAAGAAAACAGCGGCCATCCCACTTGCGGTTGCAAAACAATCCTCAGAACCATCTAGAAGAGCTAATCTTTTTTCAAATGTTTCAACAGTAGGATTTGAGTAACGAGTATATTGATAACCTTTCTTGCTACCTTTAAAAATAGCTTCAGCTTGCTCAGCGCTATCGTAAACAAATCCTGAAGTTAGAAACAATGCTTCTGAGGTTTCATTAAACTGACTTCTGTTTAATCCTCCACGGATTAAGTTAGTGTTAGTTCCAAGTTTTGTTCTTTTCATTTCTCGGCTCTTAATTCCTTCGCTGCTTGCACCATAGTCTCAAGTGCAGCTATTGTTTCAGGCCAGCCTCTAGTTTTAAGTCCACAATCTGGATTTACCCAAATTCTTTTCTTATCAATTAACTTAGAAGCTTTTTGAATAAGTTCTTTCATTTCGTTTTTATTAGGAACTCTAGGAGAATGAATGTCATAAACGCCGGGTCCTACTTCATTTGGATATTTGAACTTTTCAAATGTTTTTAATAATTCCATTCTAGATCTCGATGTTTCTATGGAGATAACATCAGCATCTAAAGCAGCAATCGCGTTAATAATATCTTCAAATTCAGCGTAACACATATGAGTGTGAATTTGAGTTTCATCTTTTGCAACAGCTGCAGAAATTTGAAAAGCTTTGACGGCCCAATCTAAATATTGCTTCCAATCATTTTTCTTAATAGGCAAACCTTCTCGTAAAGCAGGTTCATCAATTTGAATCATTTTAATGCCATTGTTTTCAAGATCCTCAACCTCATCTCTTATTGCAAAAGCAATTTGTAATGCAGTATCTTTTCTTGGTTGATCATCTCTAACAAAAGACCATTGTAAAATTGTTATTGGGCCCGTTAACATTCCTTTAACAATTTTCTTTGTCTGATCTTGAGCAAACTTTGACCATTGTACAGTCATAGATTCTGGACGGGAAACATCTCCAAAAATAATTGGAGGTTTTACGCAACGCGAACCATAACTTTGTACCCAGCCACTAGATGTAAATGTAAATCCTTTAAGCTGTTCACCAAAGTATTCAACCATGTCGTTTCTTTCAAACTCACCATGAACAATAACGTCGATATCTATTTGTTCTTGTTTTTTAATAGCATCGATTGTTTTTACTTTTAAAAAATCCTCATATTCTTTTAAGCTTAACTCGTTTTTCTTAAATTTAGCTCTTGCATTTCTTACATCAGATGTCTGAGGAAAAGATCCGATAGTTGTTGTTGGGTATAAAGGTAATTTAAACACCTTAGTTTGTATTTCAGATCGTTTAACAAAATTAGATTTTCTATTTAAAATCTGGGTTGTAATATTTTTAGCTCTTTGCTTAACTTTATCATCGTGAATTAATTCAGATGTTGCTCTGCTTGAGATATCTTTTTTATTTTCATCTAGGTAATTTTTGATTTCATTATTACCTTTATTTAATGAAATTTTAATATGATTAAGCTCAATAAGTTTTTGTTTAGAAAATGACAACCACTTTCTAATTTTTTCAGGTACTTTAGTTTCTAAGTCTAAGTTATAAGGAGTGTGTAATAACGAACAAGATGGTGAGATCCATAAGTTTTTAATACTTTTTGAATATTCTGTTGCTTGCTCGATTTTTTTACTAACATCAGATTTCCAAATATTTCTTCCATCAATAATTCCTATAGAAATTGTTTTAGAAGTATCTTTAAGGGAATTTATATTTGATATCACTCCACGTATTAAATCAAAATGAATACCATCTACATCACTTTCTAAAATCTCTTTTTCAATTTCTGAATCTAGTTTTTCAAAGTAAGTTGTTAAAATAATTTTAGATGAACCTGCAAATTTCTTTAACTGATTTAAAGTTTTTTTGATTAGTTTGGTAAAATCTGCATTTTGATTTTTTACTAAAATAGGTTCATCAATTTGAATCCATTCAGCACCTTTTTTATTTAAACTAGATAAAATCTCAGCATAAACT
>JABHUX010000024.1 GCA_018658635.1 Alphaproteobacteria bacterium | reverse complement strand
TATTTAAAAAGTTTTCTCCATGATATTTTTTTTCTAAAAGATAAAATTTATTATTGTTAATTTTTTTTTTATTTTTCCAAATTATATCAATTAGATTATAATTTATTGGTTTTAGATTAATTGGATTATTTGAAATAATATTTTTTAACATACTTGAAGTAAAAAGTTTTGGATCAAATCCTAAGGTAATTTTTCTATTTAGATTTTTAAGAATATAATGAGGTTTAATTTTCGAAACGTCGCAAATTTTGAAATCTTTATTAATTTCATTTTTTGCTTGCAGTGTGTAGCGACCATCAACAAATAAATAAGATTTATTTTTTAAAATTAAAGCCAGTCCTATTGAGCCAGTAAATCCAGATATAAATTTTAATCTATCTTTATTTTTAGGAACGTACTCTCCAAAATATTCATCATTCTTTGGAATTAAATAAGCATCACAGTTTTGTTTATTTAAAATATTTCTTAATTGATTAATTTTGTCCATTACTTTTTTTTATAAATTTATCAATTATTTTTTTCTCACCATATTTTTTAAAACTAATAATAAGTTTATTATCTTCAATATGAATTACTTTTCCATTGCCAAAATCATCATGAGTTACATTTTCCCCAACTTTAAAAATTGTATTATTATTGCTGTAGCTGATTTTATTAAAACTATTATTATTCTTTTTTGCTTGTTTTAATCTTTCCCAGCCAGGACTTCTCGATGGTTTGTCGTAGTCAATCTCCTGATTAAAATCAAAATCATTTTTTTGGTACTCTGAAAAATGATTTTTCATGTTGATATTATCTTTAGGAAGTTCCTCAATAAAACGGGAAGGAAGTGTCGGCATCCAGTCTATGTCCCTATCTCTCTTGCCACCATAAATTCTTCTATTATTTACAAAAGAGATAAATAATTTCTTTTTAGCTCTAGTAATTGCAACATAAGCCAGTCTTCTTTCCTCCTCTATTGCTTGATGCCCTTTTTCATCAATTGATTTTTGGTGAGGAAATAATCCTTCCTCCCAGCCTGGCAAAAAAACCACATCAAATTCAAGTCCTTTAGCAGCATGCATAGTCATTAAATTTATTTTTTCACCGTTCCAATCTTCATCTATTGAGGTTTGTAATGAAATATTTTCAAGAAAATCTTGAAGGCTACTATAGTTTTTCATTGATAATATTAATTCCTTTAAGTTTTCTAATTTACTGTCGGCTTCTGGCGTTTTCTCATTCATAAGCATTTGGGAATAGCCAGATTCATCCAGGACTCTTTCCGTTAATTCATAATGAGTTATTTCTTTTGATAATTTTCTCCATAACTGAATATCAGTAATAATTTTTTTCAAACTTAAAATAGTTTTGCCAGTTGGATTTTCTTGTTCGCAATATATAAGTGATGCTTGTTCTAAATTAATATTTTTCTCCTTAGCAATTTTATGAATTTCTTTTAGAGTAGCATCTCCAATCGAACGTTTTGGAGTATTGATAATTCTCTCAAAGGCTAGATCATCATTTTCTTGATAAATAATTCTAATATAACAAATAGCATCTTTAATTTCTGCACGATCATAAAATTTTAATCCTCCAATAACTCTATAAGGTAAATTGATTTTTATAAATCGGTCTTCAAACTCTCTTGTTTGAAAAGCAGCTCGAACTAATATGGATACTTGATTAAGTGAATATTCTTTTGATAAATTTTTTTCAATTTCATCCGCAAGCGCAACTGCTTCGTCATATCCATTATTGTAGCAATTTACATTTATCAAATCTCCTTTAGAATTTTCAGACCAAAGTTTTTTACCAAGTCTACCTTCATTATTGGAAATTAAAGAAGAAGCAGTATCTAAAATATTTTGTGTTGATCTATAGTTTTGTTCTAACTTAATAACTTTTGTATTAGCATTTAGTTTATCAAAATTTAAAATTTTTTTAACTTCAGCCCCGCGCCAACTATAGATAGACTGATCATCATCACCTACGCAGCATAAATTATTATTTTTTTTCGATAATAAATTTAACCAAATATTTTGAATAAAATTTGTATCCTGATATTCATCTACAAGAATATATTTAAAATTATTATGATATAATTCTAGTATTTCAGGTATAGTTTTGAATATTGTTACGCAATGCAAGATTAGATCTCCAAAATCTACGCAGTTCATAATCTTCAATCGCTGCTGGTAAATTCTATATATTTTTAATGCGGTATCTTTAATATAGTTTTCATTGTTAACCTTAATTTCACTTGGAATAAGACCTTTATTTTTCCAATCATCTATAAAAGCAGCAACTAATTTGGGTGGAATTTTTTTTATATCAATGTTTTCTGATTCAATTATATT
>JABHUX010000113.1 GCA_018658635.1 Alphaproteobacteria bacterium | reverse complement strand
TGCAGAGATATGAATAAATTTTTTATTAACTTTATGGTCTAAAATACTTGTTAAAAATTTTGGGAATAAATGATGTATATGATCAAATTTTTGATTTTTTTTTTCATATAAAACTCCTATACAATTAATCACAAGCTCTGAACTTTTAATAAATTCATTAAGATTTGAAAAATCAAAGGGATTAAACTTTAAAACTTCAATTTGCCCTGGTTCTCCCATTGGTTTTAGATAACCATGAAGATATGGATTTCGTGTAGGCACGATTATTTTAAAACCTTTTTTTGCAAGTTTAGCTATTAGATTTCGGCCTATAAATCCTGTGCCACCGAAGACTGTTATTGTCTTTTTTTCTGCCATTGTTTAATCATAATAATTAACGATAATACCTTTTATTTAACAATAGTATGAAAGTCAAAATCCATAAAAACGATCTCCCTGATAATTTAAAACTAGGAAAGATTATTGCAATTGATACTGAGACTATGGGTCTTGATTATAAAAGGGATCCCCTTTGCCTTGTTCAAATATGTTCTGGAAATGAAGAGGTTCATTTAATTCAAATTAATAGAAAAACATTTAAAGCTGATAATTTAAAAAAAATCCTGGTAGATAATGAGATAAAAAAAATTTTTCAATTTGCAAGGTTTGATCTTGCAGTTTTAAATTATTATTTAAAAGCAGATATTAACAATGTGTACTGCACGAAGATCGCATCAAAGATTGGCAGAACCTATACAGATAAACATGGTCTTAAAGATTTATGCAAAGAGCTTTTAAATATTGAACTATCAAAACAAATGCAAAGTTCCGATTGGGGTGCCGAAACTTTAACTGAGCAACAAGTAAATTATGCAGGATCAGATGTTTTATATTTACACAAAATAAAAGAAGAGCTTGATAAAATTTTAATTAGAGAAAACCGAATGGAACTAGCTGAACATTGCTTTAAATTTTTAAAACATCGGGTTATATTAGACCTTGCTGGTTGGAATAATCAAGATATTTTTGCACATTAGATGATACAAAATCAAAAAATAAAATTTGCTAAAGAGGTTATTTTTCAAGAAATCAACGCACTACAAAAGTTATCTAAATCTTATAATGCCAATTTTATTAAAGCGATTGACCTTATCCAGAAATGCAAAGGTAAAATAATATGTGTTGGTATTGGAAAATCAGGTCATATAATTAGAAAAATTTCCGCTACATTAAGTTCTGTAGGGGTGCCCTCTATTTTTCTACATCCGTCTGAAGCTGCACATGGAGATCTTGGTTCTTGTAATCCAAAGCAAGATTGTTTTTTGATTATGTCTTATTCTGGAAATACAGATGAATTAAAAAGTATTTTAAATTATGCGCACAAATTTAAAATGCCTATTATTGGAGTTGCCTCAAGAGAAAATTCAACTTTAATTAATGCAAGCACAATTAAAATTGTTCTTCCAAAAGTAAAGGAGGCCGGCCTTGATATTGTACCAACCAGCTCCACTTCAATGTTGCTTGCTTGGGGCGATAGCGTTGCAATAACTTTAATGAAATTAAATAAATTTAGTAAAGAAAAGTTTGCTGTTTATCATCCCTCTGGAGCATTAGGAAAACAACTTACACGTGTTAAAGATATTATGATTAAGAGAACAGACGTACCTTTTATCAATGAAAATGTATCTGTAAAAAACGCTGTTATTCAAATAACCAAAAAAACTTATGGCTGTGTGCTTGTTATAAATAAATCTAAAAAAGTTACAGGAATTATAACGGATGGAGATATTAGACGTTCAATTCACAAAAAGAATTTTTTAGAAAAAACTGCAAAAGAAGTGATGACTAAAAAACCAAAAATGATTTCTGAAGATACGCTTGCAGGATCTGCTCTTGATATAATGAATAAGAAAAAAATTACTTCGCTTATTGTTAAGGGTAAAAATAATAATTACGGACTAATTCACATACATTCTCTTATTAGTTTTGGAGTTTAATGAAACTCAACGAGATCAGAAAAAAACAAGTTAAAATTATAGGTATTGGTCTTATATTAATCTTTATTGTCTATTTCGTTTACCCAACTATCAATACTTTTAGATTAAAACTCACATCAAAAAATATTAAACCCACAGAAGGCGCTGAGAGCAATATATTTGAAAATATTACTTATATCGGCGTGGATGCAAGTGGAAAGCAATATAACGTTAGAGCAAAACTAGCGGTCATTGATAAAGACAATCAAGATCTTATAAACTTAAAAGAAGTAGATAGTGATTTTTTATTAAAAGATGGCACTATTATAAAAATAATTAGCAAGACGGGTTTGTTTAACAAAACAACAAATGATATTTTGTATGAACAGAATGTTAAAATAACTCAGAAAGATGGAGTAGTGACCGCAAACCGAGCTGAGTATCTTGTAAAATCAAATAATATATTTGTAAGTGGTAATGTTATTGCAGATTTTGTTGAAATTGACTCAAAAACTAAAAAGCGACGTACTAGTCAAATTAAGGCGGATAAGGTAATAATTGATACCTTTAAAAAAACTGTTGAAGTTGTAATGGAAGAAAAAGGTAAGCAGGTTACTGGAATATTAAGTAATGAAAGATAAAGATCAAAAATTTACGGTGATATCTAATAAAAAAGTAATTAAAAGATTTGCAGCTGTTACTGACTCTAATATCTCTGATTCCTTGGAAAAAATTGATGAGCCAAAAAAAGAAATTCAAGAAGAAAAACCTTTTATTCTCTCTAAAAATAATCTTGTAAAAGAGGAAAGTGTAATTCTAAAAAAACAAGCAACAATTAAAGAGTTGGCAGAAGAAACAATTGCTGAACCTAATGTTTTTAAAAAAATTAATAAAAAATTAAATAATAATGTTTTTAAACTTCTGTCGGATGACTATTATTATAACAGAGAGCCATCAACCCTTGAAATTAGCCATTTAACAAAAATAATCAAAAAAAGAGTTATTCTTAAAGATGTAAGTGTCACAGTAAATCCCCAAGAAATTGTTGCCTTACTTGGTCCAAATGGCGCTGGTAAGACAACTATGTTTTCTATAGTGCTTGGAATTTTAAATCCAACTCAAGGCAAAGTCATTTTCAATAATAAAGTAATTAATGAACTTCCAATTCACATGCGAGCAAAAGAAGGTATTAGCTACCTTCCGCAATCAAGATCAATCTTTAGGGGATTAACAGTTGAAGAAAATATTAGAGCGGTTGCAGAAGTTGCAATCAAAGACCAAGAAAAAGAAGATGAATTAGTTGAGCATTTATTAAATGAATTTAAAATTGCACATCTTCGAACTGCTTCAGCACTAAGCCTTTCCGGCGGAGAGGCAAGAAGAGTTGAAATCGCAAGATGTTTAACAACATCTCCTAAGATATTATTATTAGAT
>JABHUX010000112.1 GCA_018658635.1 Alphaproteobacteria bacterium | reverse complement strand
TTGAAATGATATTCTAGTTGGAAAATTAGCTTTAATTGTACCTGTAATAACATCAACGCTTGGTCTTTGTGTTGCCATAACAATATGAATCCCAGCAGCCCTAGCCATCTGCGCAAGTCTTTGTATGTAGTTCTCAATTTCTTTGCCTGCAATCATCATTAAATCAGCCATTTCATCAACTATAACGACAATGTAAGGCATTTTTTTCTTACTCTCAGAAGATGCTTTTTCGTTAAATCCTGAAATATTTCTCACTCCAATTTCAGTCATTTCTCGATATCTTTTTTCCATTTCTTTAACGACCCATTTTAGAGCTGTTGTTGCTTTTTTTGGTTCAGTAATAACAGGAGTTAAAAGATGTGGAATTCCTTGATAGATAGAAAGCTCTAACATTTTTGGATCAATCATAATAAGTTTACAGTCATCAGGTTTGTGTCTGTAAAGAATTGATAAAATTAAAGTATTAATACAGACTGATTTTCCAGATCCTGTTGTTCCGGCAATTAAAAGATGTGGCATCGAAACTAAATCTCCAACGATTGGAAATCCTGAAATACTTTTTCCAAGTGTTATTGGAATTTTAATATCTTTATTATTAAATTCTTTACTAGAAATTATTTCTTTTAAAGCAACATTTTCTCTTACTTTGTTTGGTATTTCTATTCCTATAGTACTTTTGCCAGGAACAGTTGCGACTCTAGTTGATATAGAGCTTGTATTACGCGCTATGTCTTCAGAAAGATTAATAATTTTTGATGTTTTAATTCCTGCTGTCGGCTCAAATTCATACAAAGTTACAACAGGTCCGGCGCTTACTCTTTTTATTTCACCCGAGATACTAAAGTCTAAAAGAACATTTTCAAGAAATTTTGATTGAGTTTTATAACTTTCCTCATCTAATTGATTTTCTATTTTTATGGGATCATCAAGTAGTTTTATTGAAGGAATTTTAAAGCTTGTAGATCTTTCTGTTTTTGTGCTTTCCAAAGGAAGTTGTTGTTGAGGAGAAACCTCTTGTATTGACATTTCTTCTTGAATTTTTTGAGTAATATTTTCTTGTACAGGCACATTAATAGCAATTTCTTCAGTATTTTTTCTTTTAACATATATTTTAAAGATTAATTTTGGAAAGAAACTTAATGAATTTGCTATGGTTATAAAAATAATTTTCCATTCTTGAATATTCAATCCTGCACTTAAATAAAAACATATTAGAGATATGGATAAAAAAATAACCGAAAGATAGGCTCCAAATGAATTATTTTTTATACTTAATTTTTCAGAAATAAAATTAGCAACGAAACCACCAAAGCCATTATCAGGAAGCCAAAAACTTTGATCTATATTAATGGAGAAGAATAAAGCTCCAAAAATAATAGATAAAATTAAGAATAAAAGTTTTACAGGGAAATTCTCAATTTTTTTTTTAATTATTAAATATCCACCCCAGATAATTAAATTTAGAAATATTAAAAAAGCTGAAATACCAAAAGCTTGTAGGAAAAAATCAGAAAGATAATAAAAAAAAGAAAAGAATCTATTATGAATATTTTTTTCTAAGGGATATACGTAGCTTATGCTGTTTGCTGAGTATGTTGTTAAGGAGATAAAATACGCAAGACCAGAAAAAATAGTTACCACGCCAGCAAGTTCAATTAATTTTACTTTAATAAATGTTATTATTTTTTCCATATTTTGCTCAGCGAATCACAATTAAAACCTTTGTATCATTAATATTCAGTTGATAAAATTCCAAAGCAAAAAGTAATTATGCTTAACACTCAAAAAATTTGTATTATTGGTTCAGGTCTCACAGGCTTAACGATTGCTTATTTGTTATCAAGATTTAGATTACAAATAGACATAGTTGAACAGGATTTTAGTAAAAAAAAAATTAACCCAACTAAAATAGCATTAAGTAAAAATTCCTTGGATCAATTATGTCTATACGGACTAAAGGATATTAAAAAAAAATCTAATATTATTAAGAATATTTATTTGCACGATTCTTATTCATCTATTAGCTTAAAACAAGATCTTCATTTTTCAGCATCTAACAAAGAAGAAGCGTTAGCTTATATTATTGATGGCAATACTTTATCTTCAGACATTAATAAAAAATTAAGGAGCTTAAAAAATATTAATTTTATTAAGAAAGAAATATACTCAATTAATGACAACAAATTTTTCAAAGAAATTACTTTTAAAGATTTAAAAAAAGAAGATTATAATCTTATTATTTTTGCCTCTGCTAATAATCTTTTTTTATTATCAAAATTTAAATTAAGAAAAGTTGTAGATAAGTCTTATAATGAGCATGCATATGTTTTTAATCTATTTCATAAAAAAATTATAAATAATTCTGCACGACAATTTTTTTTAAAAGATGGACCTTTAGCTTTTCTCCCAGTTTCAAGTACAGAGACTTCTGTAATCTGGTCTATTAAAAATAATTCAATTAATAAAAATTATGTATTAAACACCAAATCTTTGACTAAATTTTTTAATGATCATTTTAAACAGTTATTTAAAGAAATAATCTCTATCTCTGAGATTAATAAGTTTAATCTAAATTATATTTTTAATGAGTTAAAGGATTCAAAAAGAACTTTACTTTTTGGAGATATAGCTAATAAAATTCATCCTATAGCCGGTCAGGGTTGGAATATGACTTTAAGAAATATATTTTCTTTAATTAAAATTATTAAATATTCTGAAAATTTAGGTCTAGAGATTGGTGGTGATATTTTTATAAAAAAATATTTAGATGAGATAAGTTCAAATAACCTTACTTTTACCACACTGATCGACGGTATTAGAAAAATATTTGATGTTAAGATCGATAGTTATGCTGCTATAAGAAAGAGTACGCTTTCTAAGCTTGATAAGAATTCTTTTATAAAAAACAATTTTGTCAATATAGCTAATAAAGGTTTATTTATTTAATTTTCTCAATTTTAAGTATTTTACCTTTTAGATTAACCCCGTTTTTTGCTGAAAAGCCACCCAATAAACCATCTGATCTAATCACCCTATGGCACGGAATAAATAGTAATAATCTGTTTTGGCCGCAAATTCTTCCAACATGCCTTGGATGAATTTTTGTTTTTTTAGAAATGGTATTATAAGAGACAGTTTTTGCATAATGTACTTTTTTAATCTGATTCCAAACTTTTAATTGAGTTTTTGATCCAATAGTTTTTGTTTTGAAGGTAAATCTTTTTATTTTTCTATTTAAAAATTGTTTTATTTGATTTTTAACTTTCAGTAATTGGGTGTTACTTTTTTGTTTTGATATTTTTTTAAAAGTAATATCAGTAATATAACCTTCATTCTCTATAACTGAGATAAAGCCTAGTTCTGTTTTAAAAGATAATTGGAAAGTTGACATTTATATTAAAACTAAATCATATCGTTTTTTTATGTCAATATTCGCGTTAGCTACAGCACCTGGTACATCCGGTTTGGCAGTTATAAGGGTTTCAGGAAAAGAGG
>JABHUX010000111.1 GCA_018658635.1 Alphaproteobacteria bacterium | reverse complement strand
TAAAAAAAGTATTAGAAAAACAATTAATAACGAAAAAATTACTCTAAAAAATAACACTCCTGAAATATGACCTCCAATGATAATCATCAAGATGCTATCTTCAATAACAGCATGTACTAGATTTAATAAAGATAAAGAAAGCAGAATACTTTGTTTATTAATTGATCCTGATTTTGCTTCTTTAATTAACAATCCCCCTCCAAATTGAAGCCCGACAGTTAAACCAACAATAATAATATTTATTGCACTAGAACTAATCCCCATTAGCTTTAGTGGATTTGTGAGAAGTTTTTTAATTAAGTTTTCAACACCAATTTTTTTTAAGAAATTTAAAAAAAGAACTAAAACGCAAATAATACAAAATATATAAATTAGACTTTCTAGCTGTCCTAGCATCCAAGAATAATAATCAGTTGGAACAACGCGCTGTTCTAAAACTAAACTAAATTTTTCCTGTAAAAATCCAAAATAGAAATAAATTCTATACAAAATAAACCCACCTAAAAAAGCAATTCCTATTCTCAAGATAGAAGCATAAAAGAAAGAAACACCTGCTGCATGAGAAATGGCGCTTTCTACTAAAATGTTGTGAGCAATTAAAATAACTACAGTTAGCACTGTAACCTGAGCAACTGTTAAATCTAATGATGGGACGATATTAATAAAAAGAACAATCGCAGCATAAACATTAATTATAATAGCTGTAACCCAAACTATGCCTAGCTCGGCCGGGAGACCTAATAATTGAACAATAGGTTCAAAAAAATTTGAAATAATTTTCACTATTCCAATTTCTTCTAGAATTTTAATTATAAAAATAAACGGAATTAATATTTTGTATAAAGGAATACAAATATCCTTAACATCTAAAAGAGTATTTTTAAAAAATTTATTCAAATTTTACTCTTGAAAAATTTTTGTTTTATGAAATTAACTATTAGAACCATTATACCGAGAGCAGTTAACGGTATAGAAATCTTTGGATCCGAGAGTAAATCCAAATTAAATGGATGCCCCTCTTCAATTTTTGAACTAATTCCAGATACTAGACTTACAGAAATAAATATTCCAGGTGCTACACCAAAAATATTTGAAAGGAATATTTTTTTAAGTTTCATATTAAATAATATTGGTATTAAGCTACCCGCTTGTGATGGTATTCCCGGAACTAATCTTAAAAATAACAAATAAGCAAAATCATTATTTTTAAAATGACTATCTAAACTTTTATATTTATTTGAAAAGTATTTAAAAACTAAATCTTTGAAATAATAATTTGCAAAAACATACAAAGCAGTAGAACCGAATGCAAATCCCATTAATAATAGTAATGATCCCAAAACTGAACCAAAAATAAAACCAGCTGCAATAACTACTGGAAAACCAAAGCCGAGTAAGAAAAACCAAATTGTGCAAAATAAAAAAAATAAAAACGAAGAAAGAAAAATATTTTGGTTGATATAATTTAGAACTACTTTTCGATCATTTTTAATAAAATCAGAATTTACATAATTATAAACTTCATAATAAAAAAATAAAAAGGTAACTAAACCCACTATTAAAAGATAAATTAATCCTAAAATAATTTTAAGCTTAGATAATTGTGTCATTTTTAAAACGTATTAAATAAAAACTTTTACTGTACATGATTTAACAATTTACCTATAAATAGCCAAATTCTAATTATCACAATGAAAAGAACCTTTCAGCCAAGTAAAATAGTAAGAAAAAGAAGACACGGATTTAGATCACGCATGGCAACAAAAGGTGGTCGAAAAGTTATTGCTCGAAGAAGATTTAAGGGAAGAAAATCTGTATCTGCTTAAATCATGTCCAAGACTCTAAAATTTAAAAGTCTTAGAGGCAATATCGAATTTAAAAAAATTCTATCTGCAAAAAAAGTAAGTTCGGACTTATTCACTATTTATTACACTAACAAAGACGCTTCTCCTGAAACAAATAAAATTCATATGAGTTTTGTTTCAGCCAAAAAGCTCGGAAATGCTGTAAAAAGAAATAAAATTAGAAGAAGATTAAAAATGGCTGCTCGTAAAGCAATTACGGAGATTGATTCATTTAACAATAAATATAAGTATGCTGTTTTTGCAAAATCAAAAATATATGATGTTGATTTTAATAAAATTGTACAAGAACTTGGATATAAATTTAGCTCGTTAAAATAATGATAAAAAAAGTAGATAATTTTTTTTCTTTTATTCTCACAAAATTTATTAAATTCTATAAATTTTTATTATCTCCTTTTTTTCATAACGCTTGTCATTATGACCCGACCTGTTCTGAATATTTTATACAAAGTTTAAAAGAATTTGGTTTTATTAAAGGATGTTTTAAAGGAATTCTTAGAATTTTAAGATGTCATCCTATTAAATCTTTAGGTGGCGGATTTGGTTACGATCCTGTTGTAAATAAGAAAAATAAATAATGGAAAATAGAAACGTTATCATAGCCGTATTATTATCAACTGCGATATTGCTTGGTTGGTCAATGTATTTTGAAAATACTGATGAAGCACAAAAAAAAAGACTTGAAATTCAAGGAAAGACCGAAACTCAAACTAATATTCAAAAACCAGAAACTCCACAAACTGCAAAAATAAATCCAACAAAAGCCATTTCTAGAGGCGATGCATTAAAAGAAGGAGACAGAGTATCCATTGAGAATAGTAATTTGTCTGGCTCTATATCTTTAAGAGGAGCTCTAATTGATGACATTGTATTAAAGAACTACCGAGAATCGTTAGATAAAAATAGTAAACCAATCGTTGTTCTTAGTCCTAAAAAATCTGATGAAGGATATTTTGTAGAATCGGGTTGGGCAACAACAAAGTCAGATATTAAAGTTCCTGATAACAATAGTATTTGGCAAATTAAAGAAGGTAAAAAATTAACCCCCACTTCTCCTGTAACTCTTGAGTGGAACAATAGAGAAGGTGTTGTTTTTTCTAAAAAAATTGAAGTAGATAATAAATATTTATTTAAAATTACAGAAACGATCAGAAATGAAAAAAATAAAACAATTGAATTATTTCACTATTCTCAAATAACAAAAAATACAAAACCTACTACGGAAAATTTTTATATTCTCCACGAAGGATTAATTGGTGTTGTAGATAAAAATTTAAAAGAAGAAACATATTCAACAATTGAAAAAGAGAAAAAAACGTACACCGGCAAGAGTGGTTGGTTTGGCATTACTGATAAATATTGGATGTCTGCTATTATTCCTGAGAGCGGAAAATCTTTCAAAGGTGAATATTCCTTTGCTAATAGTTATAAAGCGAATTTTATAATATCAGAGCCAACTATAGCAAATCCGCAAAAAAGCACTTCGAATACTTTAAAAATATTTATTGGCGCAAAAGAAGTTTACCCAATCGATAATTACACTGAAAAAGAAAAAATTGACCGCTTTGATTTATCAATTGACTGGGGTTGGTTTTATTTTATTACAAAACCTCTGTTCTTTGTAATCGATTATATCTTTAAAATTGTTGGGAATTTTGGAGTTGCAATTATTATTCTTACTCTCATTGTAAGAATTATATTTTTCCCACTTGCTAACTATTCTTTCAAATCCATGGCAAAAATGAAAATTCTTCAGCCAGAAATGTTAAGAATAAAAGAACTATACAAAGACGATGTAAAAAGAACCCAGCAAGAAATGATGGCGTTATATAAAAGAGAGAAAGTAAATCCTTTGTCAGGATGTCTGCCAATATTAATTCAAATTCCAATTTTCTTTGCAGTTTATAAGATGCTTTTTGTAACTCTTGAAATGCGTCATGCTCCTTTTTTTGGATGGATTGAAGATTTATCAGCTGCAGATCCAACAACGATTTTTAATTTATTTGGTTTAATTCCGTGGAGCCCTCCTTCGTTCTTAATGATAGGTGTGTGGCCAATATTAATGGGCATTACCATGTACTTACAAATGAAGCTAAACCCAACTCCACCAGACCCAATACAGGCAAAAATTTTTGCATTCTTTCCTTTAATAATGACCGTAATGTTAGCAACTTTTCCTTCTGGATTAGTCGTATATTGGACGGTAAGTAACGTCCTTACAATGGCTCAACAGTATTACATTATGAGGAAAACTACGGTGAAAACGGTTTGATGGATATAAAGTCTTTTTGGCCAGAACTTGGTCCATCAATTCAAGAGGCATCCGTTTACTTCGACAAATATAAAAATAAAAAAATAATTCTCAAATATGGGGGTCAGGTGATGTCTGATCAAAGTTTATCAAAGGCATTTGCGCAAGATGCTTCAATTTTGAGAAAATTAAATATTGATGTTGCAGTTATTCATGGTGGGGGTCCTCAAATTAAAATAAAACTGGAAGCTCAAAATTTAGAAAGTAAATTTATCTCTGGATTAAGAGTAACTGATAAAAATGTAATAAAAGTTGTAGAAGATGTTTTGTTAAATGAGATAAATCCAGATCTACGAGATGCAATTATAAATTATGGAGCAAAAGCAGAGTCTGTTACTGTTAGAAAAAACAATGTAATTCACATTGATAAAGCGATAGATGAACAGTTAGGATTTGTTGGCGATCCAAAAAAAATTGATACAAAAATATTAAATAACTTTTTTAAACAAAAAATCATTCCGGTCATTGCACCCATGGGAATGGATAATCAAGGCCAAGTTTATAATATTAATGCCGATACTGCCGCTGGAACTATTGCAAATCAAATAAAGGCTGAAAGACTTTTACTAATGACGGATGTTCCTGGGGTAAATGATAAAAATGGTAATTTGATATCACAATTATCTACAAAACAAGCTTTAGATCTTATTGATGATGGAACAATTACTGGAGGAATGATTCCAAAAATTAAGACATGCATTAGCGCTATTGAATCGGGCGTAAACGGAGTGGTTATTATTGATGGAAGAAAATCTCATGCTGTTCTTTTTGAATTATTCTCAAATCTTGGAGCTGGAACACTTATAGTAAAATAATGGATAAAATAAAGAACGTAAAATTTTGGATTTTTGATTTAGACAATACTCTTTACCCTTCATCAACAAATTTATTCTCAAAAATTGATAAACTAATGGCAAGTTTTATTACCCAACATTTAAATGTTAACCATGAAGAAGCTATTCAAATAAAAAATGATTATTTTCAAAAACATGGAACAACTTTGAATGGCCTAATCAAGAATCATAATATTGATCCTCATCACTTTTTAGAATTTGTACATAATATT
>JABHUX010000110.1 GCA_018658635.1 Alphaproteobacteria bacterium | reverse complement strand
TAAAAAAAGTATTAGAAAAACAATTAATAACGAAAAAATTACTCTAAAAAATAACACTCCTGAAATATGACCTCCAATGATAATCATCAAGATGCTATCTTCAATAACAGCATGTACTAGATTTAATAAAGATAAAGAAAGTAGAATACTTTGTTTATTAATTGATCCTGATTTTGCTTCTTTAATTAACAATCCCCCTCCAAATTGAAGCCCGATAGTTAAACCAACAATAATAATATTTATTGCACTAGAACTGATCCCCATTAGCTTTAATGGATTTGTGAGAAGTTTTTTAATTAAATTTTCAACACCAATTTTTTTTAAAAAATTTAGAAAAAAAACTAAAACGCAAATAATACAGAATATATAAATTAGATTTTGTATCTGTCCTAACATCCAAGAATAATAATCAGTTGGAACAACGCGCTGTTCTAAAACTAAACTAAATTTTTCCTGTAAAAATCCAAAATGGAAATAAATTCTATACAAAATAAACCCACCTAAAAAAGCAATTCCTATTCTCAGGATAGAAGCATAAAAGAAAGAAACGCCTGCTGCATGAGAAATGGCACTCTCTACTAATATATTATGAGCAATTAAAATAACTACAGTTAAGACTGTAACCTGAGCAACCGTTAAATCTAATGATGGGACGATATTAATAAAAAGAACAATCGCAGCATAAACATTAATTATAATAGCTGTAACCCAAACTATGCCTAGCTCGGCTGGGAGACCTAATAATTGAACAATAGGTTCAAAAAAATTTGAAATAATTTTTACTATTCCAATTTCTTCTAGAATTTTAATTATAAAAATAAACGGAATTAATATTTTATATAAAGGGATGCAAATATCCTTGATTTCTAAAAGACTATTTTTAAAAAATTTATTCAAATTTTACTCTTGAAAAATTTTTGTTTTACAAAATTAACTACTAGAACCATTACGCCAAGTGCAGCTAAGGGTATAGAAACTTTAGAATCCGAGAGTAGTTCTAAATTAAATGGATGTCCCTCTTCAATTTTTGAACTAATTCCAGATACTAAACTTACCGAAATAAATATTCCAGGAGCTACCCCAAAAATATTTGCAAGGAATATTTTTTTAAGTTTCATATTAAATAATATTGGTATTAAACTACCCACCTGCGATGGTATTCCTGGAACTAATCTCAAAAATAGTAAATAAGCGAAATCATTATTTTTAAAATGACTATCTAAACTTTTATATTTGCTTGAAAAATACTTAAGTACTAAATCTTTAAAATAATGATTTGCAAAAACATACAAAGCAGTAGAACCGAATGCAAAACCCATTAACATTAACAATGATCCTAGAACTGAACCGAAAATAAACCCTGCTGCAATGACTACAGGAATACCAAAACCAAGTAAGAAAAACCAAATCGTACAAAATAAAAAAAATAAAAAAGAAGAAAGAAAAATATTTCGATCTATATAATTTAGAACTACTTTTCGATCATTTTTAATAAAATCAGAATTTACATAATTATAAACTTCATAATAAAAAAAAAGAAATGTTACTAAACCCACTATTAAAAGATAAATTAATCCTAAAAGAATTTTAAGCTTTGATAATTGCGTCATTTTTAAAACGTATTAAATAAAAACTTTTGCTGTACATGATTTAACAATTTACCTATAAATAGCCAAATTCTAATTATCACAATGAAAAGAACCTTTCAGCCAAGTAAAATAGTAAGAAAGAGAAGACACGGTTTTAGATCACGTATGGCAACAAAAGGTGGTCGAAAAGTTATTGCTCGAAGAAGATTTAAGGGAAGAAAAACTGTATCTGCTTAAGTCATGCCCAAGACTCTAAAATTTGAAAGTCTTAGAGGCAATCTTGAATTCAAAAAAATTTTATCAGCAAAAAAAGTAAGTTCAGACTTATTCACAATTTACTACACCAACAAAGACGCTTCTCTTGAAACAAATAAAATTCATATGAGCTTTGTCTCGGCTAAAAAGCTAGGAAATGCCGTAAAAAGAAATAAAATTAGAAGAAGATTAAAAATGGCTGCACGCAAAGCCATTTCTGCGATTGATTCATTTAACAATAAATATAAGTATGCTGTTTTTGCAAAATCAAAAATATATGATGTTGATTTTAATAAAATTGTACAAGAACTTGAATATAAATTTAGCTCATTAAAATAATGTTAAAAAAAATAGATAATTTTTTTTCTTTTATTCTTACAAAATTTATTAAGCTCTATAAGTTTTTATTATCTCCTTTCTTTCATAACGCTTGTCATTATGATCCAACATGCTCTGAATATTTTATGCAGAGTTTAAAAGAATTTGGTTTTATCAAAGGATGTTTTAAGGGAATTCTTAGAATTTTAAGATGCCATCCTATTAAATTTTTAGGCGGCGGATTTGGTTATGATCCTGTTGTTAATAAGAAAAATAAATAATGGAAAATAGAAACGTTATCATAGCGGTCATATTATCAACTGCGATTTTAATTGGTTGGTCAATGTACTTTGAAAATCCTGATGAGGCTCAAAGAAAAAGACTTGAAATTCAAGGAAAAACGGAAACTCAAACTAGTATTCAAAAACCAGAAACTCC
>JABHUX010000023.1 GCA_018658635.1 Alphaproteobacteria bacterium | reverse complement strand
TCTTTAATGTATCAAGGAAAAAAAACAGTTGCAGAAAAAATTTTATATAAAACTCTTGAATTGATTAAAGCTAAAACGAATGATGATCCAATTAAAGTTTTTAATGATGCTCTTAAAAACGTAAAGCCAAATTTAGAAGTTAAATCAAGAAGAGTTGGAGGAGCAACATATCAAGTTCCAGTAGATGTAAGAGCTGATAGAGCTCAGGCATTAGCAATTCGCTGGTTAATAGACGCTTCAAGAAAAAGAACAGATAAAAGTATGCAGGAAAAATTACTCAAGGAATTATTAGACGCAGCATCTAACAAAGGTTCAGCAATTAAAAAAAGAGAAGACACTCACAAAATGGCAGAAGCAAATAAAGCTTTTGCGCATTTTAGATGGTAAATTTATGAGTGAAAAATATTCAATAGATAAATATAGAAACATAGGTATCGCTGCTCATATCGATGCTGGTAAAACTACTACTACAGAAAGAATTTTATATTACACTGGTAAAGCTCATAAAATTGGCGAAGTTCATGATGGTGCTGCAACTATGGACTGGATGGAACAGGAACAAGAAAGAGGAATTACAATTACATCTGCAGCAACAACTTGTTTTTGGAAAAGTCATAGAATTAATATTATCGATACACCAGGGCACGTTGATTTTACTATTGAAGTTGAAAGATCATTAAAAGTTTTGGACGGAGCTGTTGCTTGTTTTGATGGAGTTGCAGGGGTTGAGCCACAATCTGAAACAGTATGGAGACAAGCTGATAAATATAAAGTTCCAAGAATTTGCTTTGTTAATAAATTAGATAGAACTGGAGCCAATTTTTTCATGTGTGTGGACATGATTAAAGATCGTTTAGGAGCAACTCCTATAGTACTTCAACTTCCAATCGGTATTGAAAGTACATTTAAAGGTGTTGTTGATCTTGTGAAAATGAAAGGTGTTGTTTGGCAGGATGAAAGTTTAGGAGCAAAATTTGATTATGTTGAAATTCCAGCGGATCTTAAAGAACAAGCGGCCAAGTATAGAAAAGAACTAGTAGAGCTTGCTGTTGAGCAAGATGAAAAAGTAATGGAAAATTATCTTAACGGTAAAGATCCATCGGAAGCGGAATTAAAAGCTTGTATTAGAAAAGGAGCAATTTCTTTTGCATTTGTTCCAATAATTTGCGGAGCTGCTTTTAAAAATAAAGGAGTTCAATTAATTTTAGACGCTGTAGTAGACTTTTTACCAAGCCCTAAAGATGTTGGACAAGTTAAAGGTGTTAAACCAGACACAGAAGAAGAGTTAATTAGAAAATGTACTGATGAAGAACCATTTTCTGCTTTAGCATTTAAAATAGCAAATGATCCATTTGTTGGATCGTTGACATTTATTAGAATTTATTCAGGAACATTATCTACGGGCACAGGCGTTCTTAATGCAACAACTGGAAAAGAAGAAAGAATTGGTCGTATGTTGCTGATGCATGCAAATAATAGAGAAGATATTAAAAGTGCAAGTGCTGGAGATATTGTTGCTTTAGCAGGTCTTAAAAATACAATTACTGGACATACTCTTTGCGACAAAAATGATCCAATTGTTTTAGAGTCTATGGACTTTCCAGAACCAGTCATTGAAATTGCAGTTGAGCCTAAAACAAAAAATGACCAAGAAAAAATGGGTGAAGCCCTTAACCGCCTAGCAAAAGAAGATCCTTCATTTAGAGTTTCTTCAGACAATGAATCCGGACAAACAATTATTAAAGGAATGGGTGAATTACATTTAGAAATTATCGTAGATAGAATGAAAAGAGAATTTAAAGTTGAAGCAAATATTGGAGCACCTCAAGTAGCCTATAGAGAAACAATAACTTCATCTTCTAAACTTGAATATACACATAAAAAACAAAGTGGCGGAGCAGGACAATTTGCTAAAGTTAAGTTAGCTGTTGAACCTCTTTCTCAAGGAGAAGGTAGAATTGTTGAAAATTTAATTAAAGGCGGAGCCATTCCAAGAGAATTTATTCCAGGAGTTGAAAAAGGAATTTTAAGCGTTGCAGATTCGGGAGTATTGGCAGGCTTTCCATTGTTAGACTATAAAGTTCAAATTTTAGACGGGTTACATCACGAAGTAGACTCTAGTCCTTTAGCATTTGAATTAGCAGCAAGATATTGTTTTAGAGAATTATGCCTACAAGCACGTCCAAAACTTTTAGAACCAATAATGAAAGTCGAAGTAGTGACTCCAGAAGACTATATGGGTGATGTTATTGGAGATTTAAATAGCAGAAGAGGACAGGTTGGATCAACTGATAAAAGAGGTAATGCTGCTGTTATTAATGCAATGGTTCCGCTTGCAAATATGTTTGGTTACGTAAACACTTTAAGATCAATGTCTCAAGGTAGAGCACAATACACAATGCAGTTTGATCATTATGATCGCGTTCCACAAAATGTTCAGGACGAAGTTACAAAGAAGATGGCTTAAATTATGGATAAACAGAATATTAGAATTAAATTAAGAGCGTATGACCATAAAGTGTTAGATCAATCTACTATCGAGATTGTCAATACAGCAAAAAGAACTGGAGCTCAGGTTAGAGGACCAATACCACTTCCAACACGCAAAGAAATTTTTACAGTATTAAGGTCACCACACATTGACAAAAAAAGCAGAGAGCAGTTCGAAACAAGAACACATAAACGAATGATAGATATTCTAGATCCAACACCTCAAACAGTTGAGGCTTTAATGAAATTAGATTTAGCTTCAGGCGTTGACGTAGAAATTAAGATTTAAATTATGACTTTAGGTTTAATAGGTAAAAAAATTGGTATGACAAGAAGGTTTTATGAGAATGGTCAATCCGTTCCTGTAACAGTTCTTCATATTGAACCAGGTAAAGTAATAGATGTTATTACTAAAGAAAAACGTGGTTACAGTGCCGTATTAGTTGGTTTTGGACATATCAAAAATTCAAAAGTTACTAAGCAAATGAAAGGTGTTTTTGCAAAAAAATCTTTAGAACCTAAGAAAATTTTAAAAGAATTTAGAATAGATAAAGACAGTGATCTGAAATTGGGCTCTGACGTAGATTTAAATATTTTTAAAGATATAAATTTTGTAGATATTAGATCAAAAACAATTGGAAGAGGTTTTGCTGGAGTTATGAAAAGACATAATTTTTCTGGATTAAGAGCAACTCATGGTGTTTCAGTTTCTCACAGATCTCATGGTTCTACAGGTCAAAGACAAGATCCGGGTAGAGTATTTAAAGGTAAAAAAATGGCTGGTCATATGGGGGATAAATTTAGAACTGTTGAAAGACTTGAAATTATCGAAACAGATTTAGAAAATAATTTATTATTTGTTAAAGGTTCAGTGCCTGGAGCTAAAAATGCTGTAGTCGAGATTAATAAAGCTGTTAAAGAAAGAAATAAAAGAACTATGAAAGATACTATTAAAGCTTTCAAAGATGATCTTGCCGAAGGATTAAAAGAAAAATCAAACAAAAAAGAAAAAAGCGCAGAAACTAATAAAAAAGACGCAAAGCCAGCGGTAGCAGCGGCGCCAACAATTGAGAAAAAAAAATAATTATATGAAAATAAAAGAATTAGGAATTGATGGAAAAGACGTTGGAAATATTGAAGTTTCTGACAATATATTTTCGTTAAAACCCAGAAAAGACATTATAAAAATGGTTGTTGATTGGCAAATAAGTCGTCACTCAAAAAAAACTGGCTATACTAAAACTAGAGGAGAAGTTGCTGGTTCAAGAAAAAAAATTGGACCACAAAAAGGATCTGGAGGAGCAAGACATGGTAATATTACAGCTCCAATTTTTGTAGGTGGAGGTATTGCGCACGGACCAAAAGCGAAAGGAAAACATAGAGTAAAAAGATTGAATAAAAAAGTCAGAAAATTAGGACTTAAGCATGCTTTATCTAGTAAAGTTTTAGATAATAAAATTAACATTTTATCAGATAAAGACTTTAAAAATTTTAAAACCAAAGATTTTAGTAAATTTTTATCAAAAATTAACTCAAAGAGTGCATTGTTAATTTACGATAAAGAGAATGAAATTTTATTAAATAATGTAAAAAATATTAAGAATATTAAAAATATTCCAGAGATTGGAACAAATGTTTATGACATTTTAAAATATCATAATGTTTTATTTACTCATTCTTCAATTAAAAAACTCCAGGAAAGATTATTAAAATGAAAAAAAGAGCTGACAATTTCTCATACGATATTATTCTTGAGCCCGTAGTGACTGAAAAATCTACAAATCTAAGTTCATTAAATAAAGTAGTATTTAAAGTTGCTCCTTTTGCAACAAAAGCAAATATTAAAAAAAGTGTTGAAAAACTTTTTAAAGTAAACGTTATTAAAGTTAATACTATTAATCTTCACCCAAGATTTAAAATGGTAAGAGGTAGAGTTGCAAGAACTTCAGGGTACAAAAAAGCTATTGTTACTTTAAAAAAAGGACAATTAATTGACATTACAACTGGAATATAAAAATGACTTTAAAAACATATAAGCCTTATACAAAATCAACAAGAGGCACAATTATTCTGGATAGAAGTGGTCTTTGGAAAGGAAAGCCCGTTAAATCTCTAACTTCTGGTATTAATGGCTCGTATGGAAGAAATAATTTAGGAAGAATTACATCTAGACATCGTTCAGCCGGACATAAAAAAAAATATAGATTTGTGGATTTTAAGAGAAATAAGTTTGACATGCCTGCTACCGTAATACGTTTTGAGTACGATCCTTATAGAACAGCTAATATTATGCTCGTTGAATATGAAGATAAAACACAAAGTTATTTAATAGCTCCACAAGATATAAAAATTGGGACTAAAATTCATTCGGGAAGAAAAAAAGATATAGATATTGGTAATTGTATGCCTTTAATTGATATTCCTCCCGCAACTGTTGTTCATAATGTTGAAATGAGACCAGGCAATGGGGGAGTATTAGCAAGATCGGCCGGCACTTCTGTGCAAATTATGAGTCATGATCAAGATTATACGGCATTAAAATTAGCCTCAGGCGAAGTAAGAAGAGTACAAAGTTTATGTAAAGCGACGATTGGCGCCGTATCAAATCCAGATCAAAAAAATATTAAAATTGGTAAAGCAGGAAGAAGCAGATGGTTAGGAATCAGACCGCAAACAAGAGGGATAGCAATGAATCCTGTAGATCATCCACACGGTGGAAGAACTAATGGAGGAAGACATCCTGTTACTCCTTGGGGTATCAAGACAAAAGGAAAGAAAACTAGAAAAAATAAAAATACTGACAAATATATTATCTCTAGAAAGAAAAAGAGGGGTATTAATTAATTATGAGTAGATCAGTTTGGAAGGGTCCCTTTGTTGAATTAAGTTTAATGAAAAAAGTACAAAAGCACAAAGATCAAAATATTAAAAAACCAATCAAAACTTGGTCAAGAAAATCTACCATTATTCCAGAATTTATTGGAATGACTTTTGAAGTTCATAATGGAAAAAAATTCTTTCCGGTGACTATTACAGATGAAATGATTGGTCATAAATTAGGAGAGTTTTCTGCAACAAGACAATTTTTTGGACATACTCCAGCTGATAAAAAAGCTGCTCCAGCAACTGATAAAAAAGATGACAAAAAATAAAGATTTAAATCAAGTTAAAGCAATTTACAGGAACTTAAGATCTAGTCCGCGTAAAATTAATAATATTTTAAAAAGTATCAGAGGAAAGAATGCTAATATAGCTATGAGAGATTTAGAATTTACAGACAAAAGAGTAGCAAGTGAAATTAAAAAAACTTTAAAATCAGCGATCGCTAACGCTGAGAATAATAATCAATTAGATATTGATAATTTAATTGTAAAAGAAGCTTACGTTGGAAAAGGAATTACACTTAAACGTTTCATGCCAAGAGCAAGAGGCAGATCTGCGGGAATAAAAAAACATTTTTCCAATTTAACAATTATTGTTTCAGAAAACAAAAAAGCTCCGGTGGAGGCCGCTAAATAATGGGACAGAAAGTTAATCCAATTAGCTTTAGATTAAGCATTAATAAAAACTGGGATTCAATGTGGTTTGCGAAGAAAAAAGAATATGGACAATATTTAATCGAAGATTTTAAAATTAGAGAATATATTCATAAAAATCTTAAGAATTCTGGAATTTCAAAAATCTTTATAGAAAGACCTACTAAAAAATGCATCGTAACAATCTTCACTTCAAGACCTGGTTTTGTAATTGGTAAAAAAGGGTCTGATATCGAAAAAATTAAAAGTAATCTTAATAAAATTTCAAGTTCAGAAGTTTCAGTAAATATAAAAGAAATTCGAAAACCTGAGTTAGACTCTTATTTAGTCGCAGAAAATGTAGCTCAGCAACTTGAAAAACGAATTGCATATAGAAAAGCAATGAAAAGAGCCATGCAATCAACTCTTAGATTAGGGGCTAAAGGAATTAAAATAACTGTTGCTGGAAGATTAGCGGGAACAGAGATCGCAAGAACAGAATGGTTAAGAGAAGGAAGCATTCCTCTTCATACATTAAGAGCTGATGTTGATTATGGAGAAGCAGAAGCAGAAACTACTTATGGAATTATTGGTGTAAAAGTTTGGATCTACAAAGGCATTGTGTTTGAAAAAGATAAAAAAAAAATTGATGATGCTGAAATTAAAAATATAAACGAGAAAGAAAATGTTACAGCCAGCTAGAACAAAATATAGAAAAGCTTTTAAGGGGAAAATTCATGGTGTTGCTACACGTGGCTCAGAATTAAACTTTGGATCATTTGGATTAAAAGCAATCGAACCTAATAGAGTAACCTCGAAGGAAATTGAAGCTGCAAGAGTTGCCCTGACTAGACACATGAAGAGAGCTGGTAGAGTTTGGCTTAGAATTTTTCCAAATATTCCTGTAACAAAAAAACCAATCGAAGTTAGGATGGGTAAAGGTAAGGGTGGATTAGAATATTACGTATTTAGAGTTAAACCAGGAAGAATTATTTTTGAGATCGATGGTGTTGACGAGACAGTAGCTAAAGAAGCATTTGAGAGAGCTAAAGCAAAATTATCTGTTAAAACTAAAATGGTTAAAAGATTAGGAACGCAATAATGAAAACTAAAGAAATAAAAAAATTAACACAAGATCAATTATTCTCTGAATTGGAAAAATTAAAAAAAGAACAATTTAATATTCGATTCAAAAAAAAAAATGGTCAAGTGACAAATACTGCTTCTATTAAAGTTAATAGACGTACAATTGCTACCGTTAAAACTTTTATTAATTTAAACAGAACAAAATAATGGTTAAAAAAATTTTAAAGGGAAAAGTAGTTAGTGATAAAAGCAATAAAACAATTGTTGTTGAAGTTAGCAGACGATTTGTTCACCCTAAATATAAAAAAGTAATGACTACTTATAAAAAATATCATGCGCACGATGAAAAAAATAAATCTAAAGTTGGCGATATGGTTTCTATTGAAGAAAGTAAACCAATTTCTAAACTTAAACGTTGGACAGTTATTGGAGGTGATAAATAAATGATCCAGGTACAAACTGAATTATTTGTTGCTGACAATACAGGGGCTCGTAAAGTTGAGTGCATTAAAGTATTGGGTGGATCTAAAAGAAGATACGCAACAATAGGAGATATTATTGTTGTTTCAATTAAAGACGCTATTCCAAAAGGAAAAGTAAAAAAAGGAGATGTTCATAAAGCAGTCATCGTTAGAACAAGAAAAGAAATTAAAAGATTAGACGGAACTTCAATAAAATTTGATGCTAATGCCGCAGTTTTAGTTCAGCCAAATGGAGAGCCAATTGGAACAAGGATTTTTGGACCAGTAACAAGAGAATTAAGAAATAAAAACTTTATGAAAATAATTTCTTTAGCGCCTGAGGTATTATGATTAAATTAAAAATTAAAAAAGGAGATAACGTTAAAATTATAACTGGAGATGATAAAGGTAAGACAGGAAATGTCATTAAAGTATTTCCTGATATTAGAAAAATTTTAGTTAAAGGTATCAATGAAAAGAAAAAACATCAAAAACCAACACGAGAAAAAAAAGGTGGGATTATTACCATCGAAAGACCAATTGACATATCAAACGTTGTTAAATTATCTGAAGTAAAAGTAGAAAAAAAAGTTGAAAAGAAAGACGAAACAAAAAAAATTATAAAAGTAGAAAAACCAAAAACAAAGAGTAAAAAATGAAATTAGCACCTAGATTAAAAGAAAAATACATAAAAGAGATAGTACCCACATTGTGCAAGAATTTATCTTTTAGTAATAAAATGCAAGCTCCGAGATTAGTTAAAATCGTTTTAAATATGGGCCTTGGATTAGATGGGACTGATAATAAAATTTTAAAAAGTGCAGAAGATGATCTTTCAGCTATTGCAGGTCAAAAAGCGCAAGTTACTAAATCTAAAAAATCTATTTCAAATTTTAAAACAAGAGTAGGAATTCCATTAGGTTTAAAGGTTACTTTAAGAAAAGATCAAATGTATTTTTTTTTAGATCGTTTAGTAAATATTGCTTTGCCAAGAATTAAAGACTTTAGAGGTTTAAATCCTAATAGTTTTGATAGCGAAGCTAATTATAGCTTTGGAGTTAAAGAGCATATTATATTTCCAGAAGTTAATTTTGATAAAGTAGATAAAATTAGAGGCCTAGATATTACAGTTGTAACCACTGCAAAAACTAAAGAGCAAGCTAGAATGTTGCTTGATAGTTTTAATTTTCCATTTGCTAAAGTTGGAATTTTTTCAGCAGATAAGAAAAAAGTTAAAAAAAACGAAGATAATGAAAAAAGTAAAGATAATAATAAAGAAAAAAACAAGGAGCTAAACTAAATGGCAAAAAGAAGTTCAATCGAGAGAAATTTAAAAAGAGTAAAAATGGCTAACAGATTTGAGAATAAAAGATCTAAACTTAAAAAAATTATTATGAATAAAACTTTATCTTTGAATGAGAGATTTTTAGCTAGTTTAAAACTTTCAAAGATTCCAAGAAATTCAGCAAAAAACAGAGTTAAAAATAGATGTGAAATAACAGGTAGATCTCGTGGTTATTATAGAAAATTAAGAATGTCTAGAATTGCACTTAGAAAATTTGCTTCTAGTGGAAAAATTCCGGGCATGACGAAAGCTAGTTGGTAAGGAGGAAATATGAAAATTACTGATCCAATAGGAGATATGATTACAAGAATAAGAAATGGGCAAATGCGAGGTTTAAAAAAAGTGTCAGTTCCTGGTTCTAAATTAAGAAGAGCAGTTTTAGACGTTCTTCATAAAGAAGGATTTATTCAAGAATATACTGTCTCAAAAGACAAAAGTTTTGAAACAATAGAAATTAATTTAAAGTATATGTATGGTGATCCAGTTATCAAAGAAATTGAAAGAGTTTCAAGACCAGGAAGAAGAATTTACTCTAGATCAGATAGTATTCAAAAAATTCAAAATGGATTAGGAATATCTATTATTTCTACATCAAAAGGAATTTTCTCTGATAATGAAGCTAGAGAAAAAAAACTAGGCGGGGAGGTCCTTTGTAAGGTTTCTTAAGATATGTCAAAAATTGGAAAAACACCTATTACATTACCATCTGGAGTTACTGTTAAAGTTGAGAATAATAAAGTTATTATTCAAGGCGCTAAAAGTAAAAAAGAACTAATTGTAGATCAAAGTATCTTAAAAGTAATAGTTGCTGATAACAAAGTTTCTCTTGAACCCGTTGATAAAAAAAATGCAAATAAACTTACTTGGGGATTGCATAGAAGTTTAATTAACAATGGTATTATTGGAGTATCAAAAGGATTTGAAAAAGATTTAAAACTTACAGGTGTTGGTTTTAGAGCTACGTTACAAGGTAAAAAAATTATTTTTCAATTAGGATTTAGTCACGATGTTCATTACGATATTCCAGAAGGTATTGAAGTTGCGATAGACAAACAAACAGCAATAAAAGTTAAAGGAATTGATAAAGAGTTAGTAGGAAAAGTATGTGCTGATATTAAATTTTTAAAACCAGTTGAGCCTTACAAAGGAAAAGGAATAACTTCTTCTGATCAATTTGTTTTAAGAAAAGAGGGTAAAAAGAAATAATTATGGCTAGTGATATTAAAAGACAGAGCAGAATTAGAGGAAAAATGAAAAAGTACAATCCTACAGGATTGCGTCTTACTGTTTTTAGATCTTTAAAAAATATTTACGCTCAAGTTATTGATGATACTAAAAATCAAACTCTAGTTTCAGCGTCTTCAGTCGAAAAAGCTATGGATAAGAAAAAAAAAATGGAATTATCTGTAGAGGTTGGAAAATTAGTAGCAAAAAGAGCCTTGGAAAAAGGAATTAAAGAAGTTTATTTTGACAGAGGCAGATATAAGTATCATGGTCGTATTAAGGCGGTGGCAGACTCTGCAAGAAAAGAAGGATTAAAATTTTAAATCATGAATACCCAATCAGAACTTAAAGAAAAATTAGTTGCAATTAACCGAATTACTAAAGTGGTAAAAGGGGGAAGAAGATTTGGATTTGCTGCATTAGTTATTGTTGGAAATCAAAAAGGTTTAGTGGGTTACGGTCATGGCAAAGCAAAACAAGTTCCTGATGCGATTAAAAAAGCATCAGAAGAAGCTAAAAGTTCATTAGTTAAAATTCCATTAAGAGAAGGAAGAACAATACATCATGACACTTATGGAAAAAGCGGATCCGGAAAAGTTCTTCTTAGAAGTGCTCCAGCGGGAACAGGTATTATTGCTGGCGGAGCTATTCGAGCAATATGTGAAATGTTAGGCATGCAAGATATTGTTGCAAAATCAATTGGTTCGTCAAATCCTTACAACGTTGTTAGAGCATGTATGTTGGCGTTATCAAAACAAAGATCACCTAAAGACATTTCTATACTTCGTGGTAAAAAAATTAGTGAAATTGTGGAGAGAAGATAAAATTATGAAATTAAATACATTAAATATTTCTCTTTATAAAAAAGGAAAAAGATATGGTAGAGGAATAGGTTCTGGAAAAGGAAAGACTGCTGGACGAGGTGTTAAAGGTCAAAAAGCAAGATCTGGTGTGTCTATTAAGAGTTTCGAAGGAGGTCAAATGCCTCTTTATAGAAGACTTCCTAAAAGAGGTTTTAATGCAATTATAAAGAAACATTCTTACGATCAAATGATTATTAATTTAAATGATATTCAGCATTTAATAGAGAAGAAGAAGTTAGACACAACTTCTAAAGTAACATTAGACAGTCTTAGAAAAGTTAAAAATATTAAAAACAATTTTAAAAGATTAAAAATTTTAGGTAATGGTGAAATTAAATCAAAAATACAAATTGAGGCTCATCAAATCAGCGCATCTGCTAAAACTAAAATTGAAAAAGCAGGTGGTAGCGTTAATTTATTGAAACAAGCAGAGGCTAAATAGTTTTTATGTCTAGTTCTTTTGCGTCAGCTGACTCCTTAAAGTCAAATTCTTCTTTAGATGATCTTAAAAAAAGAATTTTTTATACTTTATTTATTTTAGTTGTTTATAGGTTTTGTACTTATGTTCCCCTCCCAGGAATTGATGCGCAAGCATTAAAGGGATTGATATCTGACAATCAAAGATCATTGCTTGGAATGTTCAATTTATTCGCAGGTGGAGCTGTATCGAGAATGGCAATTTTTGCATTAGGCATTATGCCATACATTTCTTCATCAATTATTATTCAATTATTAACCGGTGTAACAGAATATTTTAAAAATTTAAAAAACTCAGGAGAAATTGGAAGAAGAAAAATCACTCAATATACTAGATATGGCACAGTTCTTTTAGCATTAGTTCAAGGATATGGAGTAGCTGTTAGTTTAGAAAATTCACAAGGAATTGTTTTGGAGTCGGGCTTTTACTTTAAATTAGTAACTACAATCACATTATTAACAGGAACAATGTTCTTAATGTGGCTTGGTGAACAAATTACAGCAAGAGGTATTGGCAATGGTATTTCATTAATTATTTTTGCAGGAATTGTTGCTGAAATTCCAGGAGCATTGGCTTCTACTTTTGAATTAGGAAGAACAGGAGCTATTTCTGCTGGAGTAATAATAATTATTATAACTATTCTTATTGCTGCTATTTATTTTATTGTCTTTGTAGAACGGGCACAAAGAAAAATTCTAATTCATTATCCTAAAAGACAGGTAGGAAATAAATTGTACGGAGGCGACGCTTCTCATCTTCCATTAAAAGTTAATACGGCTGGCGTTATTCCTGCAATTTTTGCATCAGCGCTTTTAATTTTACCAATTACAATTTCTAATTTTACATCTTCATCAAATGAAATTGTTGTTGGAATTACTTCTATGCTTGGTCAAGGAAAGCCTTTGTATATGATTATTTATGCAGCCGGGATAATATTCTTTTCTTTTTTTTATACTTCAATAATTTTTAATCCAAAAGAAACAGCAGAAAATTTACGAAAGTATGGCGGATTTGTTCCTGGAATAAGACCAGGAGAACAAACCGAACAATTTATAGATCAATTACTTTTAAAATTAACAGCAATTGGATCTTTATATTTAGTTTTAATTTGTTTGTTGCCAGAATTTATTATTGCAAATTATCCAATTCCATTTTATTTAGGAGGAACTTCACTTCTTATTGTCGCTGTAGTAGCAATGGATACAGTAGCGCAAGTACAAACTAGATTAATGAGCCAGCAATACGAGAGTTTAATTAAAAAAACAAATTTTAATCGTTAATGAATCTCGTAATTTTCGGCCCTCCGGGCGCAGGAAAAGGAACGCAGTCAGCAAAATTAGTTAAAGAATTTAATTTATTTCAATTATCAACAGGGGACTTACTTAGAGACGAGGTAAGTAAAAAAACTGATTCGGGGTATAAAATTGAAGAAATTATGAAATCCGGCGGATTAGTTTCTGACGATATTATTAATAATTTAATTGAGAATAAAATTTCTAATATACAATATAAAAATCGAATAATTTTTGATGGGTTTCCAAGAAATATTGAGCAAGCAAAAATTTTAGATAATTTATTAAAAAAAAACAACCAGCAAATGAGTTTAGCTCTTAATTTAAAAGTTGATAATCAAATTTTAGTCAAAAGAATTACTGGTAGAGTTACTTGTTCAGCATGTAATAAAACATTTAATACTTTTTTTGACCCACCAAAGAAATGTGACTTAAAAGAATGTGGACAAAGAAAACTTATTACAAGATCTGATGATAATGAGGAGACAATCGCAAAAAGATTAAAAACTTATGATGAGAAAACTTTTCCAGTCCTAGATTATTACTTAAAAAAAGGAATAATGAAAAATATAGACGGAATGCAAGAAATTAATGCGATAAGTGATCAATTATTTACAATAATCCGCGCTGTGCGCAGTTGACTTTGATAGCTTGATTCATATAATCGCATTTTTTCAAAAATAAATTTTTAATTTATGGCTCGTATAGCTGGGGTAAATATTCCTCAAAATAAAGTTGTTAAAGCAGCTCTTACTTATATTCATGGTATTGGAGACAAAACAGCAAATGACATTTGTAATGAATTAAAAATTGATAAACATAAAAGAACAAATGCTCTTACAGATGATGAAGTTTTAAAAATTAGAGAATTTATTGATAGTAAATATTCAGTTGAAGGAGATCTTAGAAGAAACGTATCTTTAGACATCAAAAGACTTAAAGACTTAGGAACGTACAGAGGATCAAGACACAGAAAAAGACTTCCAGTTAAAGGACAACGAACACATTCCAACGCAAGAACGAGAAAAGGTAAGGCTATT
>JABHUX010000109.1 GCA_018658635.1 Alphaproteobacteria bacterium | reverse complement strand
TTAAAAATAGAAAAATCAAAAAAAGGATGGCCTACAAATGAATATTTAATAAAACTTTCGAAATATTTTGATTCAAAAGGAAAAAGTAAAAGTAAATGATCAATAAATTTATGTAATATTTTTTTTCTATTTTCTCTCCACGCCCAAACTTGTGGTGCAACTAAATGAATTGTTTTAATTTTATTATTAATACTTTTAATTTTATTTAAAACTCGAAAAGAAAAGTCTGGAGAATCAATAGAAAAGATAACATCTGGATTAAATTCTAATACTTTTTTTGCGGCCAAATTAATTTTTTTTTTAATTGAAAATAAATTTTTTAATACATCAATAAGACCCATATAAGCAATTTCCTTAATATCAAATATGCAATCAATTTTTTCTGATTTAATATTTTCACCTCCAATTGCTAAGAATCGAATACTTAAATTTTTTTCTTTTAATTTTTTAATAACGAGAGACGCAATTTTGTCTCCTGAAGTTTCGCCAGTGATGATAAATATTTTTTTTGACAATTTATATAGAAATAATAAAAAAATTATTTTTTTTAGTTAAATTTATAATTTTATCTTTATTTAAAATAATATTTTGAGATCTTTTTACAGCAATGCCTTTAATATTTGCTTTAATGCAATTTTTAACAGTATCAAGGCCTATAGTTGGAAGATCTACTCTAAGATCTTGATTTGTTTTTGGAAATTTTACTAAGATTGATTTATTTTTTAATTTATATTTGTTTGATAATTGAAAAGATCTTTTAATAGTTTCGTCTGTTCCTTCTGGTCCCTCTATTGCAAGAACGTAGCCATTGTTTATTACAACAGACTGGCCGATATCAAATCTACTCAGCGATTTTATAACGCTGGCAGCTTTAAATATACTTCTTTGGTCGTTATTATTTACTTTTACTTTGTTAATAGCTCTGTCCTTAAATATTAATTCTGGTGTAAATTTCATACTATTTAGAACTTTTATTCTATGCTCTTTAAAAATTTTAATTATTTCCTTTAAAATATTTCCGTCTCCTTTTTTGAAGGCTGAATATAATCTAGAAAAATAGAATAAAGATTTTCTATCAAATTTTAATAAAGAAATTTCTGGTCTTTTGACTTTACCTATAAAAATAATATTTTTGCAATTATTTTTCTTTAATATTGATAAAGCTTTTCCAAGTTCGGTTATTTTTAAATTATAAGAATTCTCATATTTTTTATAGATATTAAATTTTGTTAAATCTAATATTAAAAATTTTAAATTTTTTTTTAATAATTTATTTATTATAAATCTCGGTAGACTAGATTCTCCAACTATTAATCCAAGCATTTATTTTAAAGGTCTACAAATTGGTCTTTTTTCACTTTTTTCTAAAAAATTTATAACTTCACTTACGGTTTTGTAATTAGAAAATTTTTTAGCTTCCTCTATTCCATTTTTTAAAAGAGTATTTGAAAAAATTAATTTGACAGCTTGATTTAGTCCATTTATTTCATCAGAAGAATATCCTGCTCTTTTTAATCCTATTATATTTATCCCATCTAAATGAGATCTATTTCCAGTGACAAGACCATAAGGAATTACATCTTTTTCAACACCTGTCATGCCTCCTATCATTGCTAACTTTCCTATTCTAGTAAATTGCTGAACAGCAGAGTTACCTCCTATTATCACGTTATCATCTATTTCAACGTGACCAGCTAGAGCAACATTATTTGCAATAATTACATTATTTCCAATTTTACAATCATGAGCAATATGAGATGAAATCATAAACAAACAATTATCACCTATTTTTGTAATCCCTCCTCCATGTTCAGTACCAGGATTTATTGTAACATATTCTCTAATCTTATTTTTCTTACCTATTATTAATTTTGTTTTTTCTCCTTTGAATTTTAAGTCTTGCGGAACATTACCTATAGAAGCAAAAGAATAAATTTCGCATTCATCTGATATCGAAGTATTCCCGGTTATAACGACATGGGATTGTATTTTTACATTTTTTCCAATTTTAACTTCTTTGCCAATAATACTAAAAGGTCCAATTTCTACTGAAGTATCTAATTTAGAATTTTTATCAATAAATGCTTTATCGCTTATCATCAATTTTTTCTATCTACTATAGTCGCCATCCATTCTGAGTCAGCCATAATTTTATCGTTAACCATTGCAACGCCTTTATACTTCCAAACTTTCCCTTTTGATCTTATAGCCTCTACTTTAAGTTTTAGTTCACATTCTGGCATTACAGGATTTCTAAATCTCGCATTATTAACTGTCATTAAATAAACTAATTTATTGTTAACAATTTCAGGATCTAAACTATAGGCAGTCAAAGCTGCAGCACTTTGTCCAAAGGCCTCTACTATCAAAACTCCTGGCATCACGGGTTGTCCTGGAAAATGCCCGTTAAAAAAAAAATCTGTTTTTTTAATATTCATTATACCTGTTGCGGAAATCATCGGGATAATATCTGTTAATTTATCGATTAACAAAAAAGGCTTTCTATGTGGTATTAAAATTTCTATTTCATCTTTATTAATTTCTTTTTTTAAATTCATTTTTTTTTATTCTTTAAAAAATCTCTTATACTTTGAGCTGGATAACCCATCACGATTTGATTGTCCTTAATATCAGCAATAACACCACTTTTTCCACCAATCTTAACATTATTCCCTATAATTAAATGACCTGATATTCCAGTTTGTCCTCCGATTTTAACATTGTTTCCTATTATTGTGCTACCAGCTATTCCTGATTGCGCTGCTATCATGCAAAAGTTTCCGATATTAACATTGTGAGCAATTTGAACTTGATTATCAATAGAAGTAAATTCACCAATCACAGTGTCAGTTAATGAACCTCTATCAATTGTACAAAAAGAACCTATTTGTACATTATTTTCAATAATCACCCTTCCTATGTGAGGAAATTTAATTCTTTTCTTTTTTTCAAAATTAAAACCAAAACCTGTTTGACCAATTAATGTTCCTGACTTAATAATTACATTATCACCCAATAGTGAATTCTCAATGATAACGTTAGATCCAATAATACAATTTTTTCCAATATGAACGTTTGATTTAATAATAACATTATTTCCTATTTTGGTACT
>JABHUX010000108.1 GCA_018658635.1 Alphaproteobacteria bacterium | reverse complement strand
TAAAAAGAATTCAGAATTTTGTTGAAGAACAAAAAAAACAATCAATTAAACAAATTATTATTTTATATTCTGTAAATGATGGAAAAGTTACAGTAGCAGTCGGAGTAACTAATGATTTAATTAATGAATTAGAAAAAAAAATAAAAGACTTAGGAGGAGATATTAACCAAGTAAAAGAAGAAGACTTTACATCAAGAACAGTTGTCTTAAAAAAAATTCTAGAAGATTTAGAAGTTAAAAATATACTATTAGATAAAAGCAAAAATATAATTAAAGATATTAATCACAACAAAATTAGTATCAGATTTCAAAAATTATTAGATTATCCAGTTAAAAGAATTCAAAGTTTTATTGAAGACCAAAAAAAACAATTAAATAAAAAAATTATTATTTTATATTCTGTAAACTTAGGAAAAGTTACGGTAGCAGTTGGAATAACCAATGATCTAACTAACGAATATGATGCCTCAAAATTAGCTAAAGAAATAGGAGTAATTTTAGGTGGAAAAGGGGGTGGCGGAAGAAAAGATTTTGCTCAAGCTAGTGGAGGTTCTGATAGTTCAAAAATTGAGAGTTCTTTTGAAGAAATTTTAAAAAAAATTAATTAATTTAATTCCTTTTTAAGATTAGAATTTATAGTTTCTAAAAATTCAGTTGTAGTTTGATATTTTGCATCTTTATTAATTAGAATAGCAAGGTCTTTTGTCATATATCCTTTTTCTACACTCGCAACACAAACTTTTTCTAGAGTATTAGAAAATTTTATTAATTCGTTATTACCATCTAGTTTTCCTCTATGTACGAGTCCTCTCGTCCATGCAAAAATAGAAGCTATTGGATTTGTGGATGTTTGTTTACCTTTTTGATGTTCTCTGTAATGTCTAGTTACTGTTCCATGGGCAGCTTCAGCCTCAACAGTTTTTCCATCAGGAGTCATTAAAACACTCGTCATTAAACCTAAAGATCCAAAACCTTGCGCAATAGTATCTGATTGAACATCACCATCATAGTTTTTACAAGCCCAAACATATTTCCCACTCCATTTCATAGCACATGCAACCATGTCATCTATTAATCTATGTTCATAAGTAATTCCAATCTCATTAAATTTTGATTTAAATTCCTTTTCATAAACTTCTTGGAATAGATCTTTAAATCTTCCATCGTATGCTTTTAGGATTGTATTTTTTGTAGACAAATAAACTGGCCATTTTCTTAAAATTCCATAATTCATGCATGCTCTTGCAAAGTCTCTTATTGAATCGTCCAAGTTATACATGGCAAGAGCAACTCCTGGGTTTGTAAAATTAAACACTTCATGTTCGATTGTTTGTTTATTGTCCTCTGATACCCATTGAATTTTAAGTTTACCTTTTCCTGGAACTTTAAAATCTGTTGCTTTGTATTGATCACCAAAAGAGTGTCTTCCAATTACTATAGGATCTGTCCAAGAAGGGACTAATTTTGGAATATTTTTACAAATAATAGGTTCTCTAAATATAGTTCCACCTAATATATTTCTGATAGTACCATTTGGAGACTTCCACATTTTTTTGAGTTTAAATTCATTAACTCTCTCTTCATCAGGAGTAATTGTTGCACACTTAACACCAACACCATACTTTTTAATTGCGTTAGCAGAATCAATTGTTATTTGATCGTCAGTTTTATCTCTACTTTCCATACCTAAATCAAAATATTTAAGATCTATATCAAGGTATGGAAGTATTAGTTTTTGTTTAATAAAATCCCAAATAATCCTTGTCATTTCATCGCCATCAAGCTCAACAACAGGATACTTGACTTTAATTTTTGACATAATTTTTTTGATGTTAATAAAAAATATTTTTATATAGTATGTTTTTAACTAATTAAATAATTATGTTAGATATTATTTTTCCACCTCTGCATAGAGAAGGTTATAGAATGCTAGCAATAGCAGTAATAATTACTATGCTATTAATTTTAATTAATAAAATTCTAGGCGTTATTGGTTTTGTTTTGACAGTCTGGGTTTATTATTTTTTTAGAGATCCAGAGAGATATCCTATTAACGATGATAGTTTTTTAGTTAGCCCAGCTGACGGAGTTATAAGTTTAATAACAAATGTTAGAGGTCCAAAGGAACTTAATATGGAGAATAAAGAATTTCAAAGGGTCAGTGTATTCATGAATGTTTTTAATTGTCATGTTAATAGAGTTCCTATTACTGGAAAAATAGATGAAATATTTTACAAGCCAGGAAAATTTATTGATGCATCTTTAGATAAAGCTAGCGAAGATAATGAAAGAAATTTAATCAAATATTCCAATAACTCAGGAAAAACTTTTGCAATTGTTCAGATAGCAGGCTTAGTTGCACGAAGAATCGTTTGTGAAGTTAAAGAAGGCCAGAATTTAAATCAGGGTGATAGAATTGGAATTATAAGATTTGGCAGTAGAGTTGATCTTTATTTTGATAATGATTACAAACTTTTAGCAAAGCAAGGACAGACGGTAGTTGCAGGAGAAAGTTTACTAGCAAAAATTTAGATAATATATTTTTTTAAATGATCCATCCGAGATATATAATTCCAAGTATTATAAGTATTCTAGGTTTGTGCATTGGAATTAGTTCAATAAAGTTTGCTCTTAATTCTCAATTTGATTATGCGATTATAGCAATCACCATTGCTTCAATCATCGATACAATGGACGGAAGAATTGCAAGATTAATAAAAGGAACTTCAAAATTTGGTGCTGAATTAGATTCTTTAATAGATTTTATAAATTTTGGAGTAGCACCAGCAATTACAGTTTATATATGGATTTTAAAAGATTTAGGAAATGCTGGTTGGTTATTAGTTTTGTTTCATTCAGTTGCGTGCTGTTTAAGATTAGCAAGATTTAATTTAGTATTACAAATAACCAATGAAAAATGGAGAGAGATTTTCTTTACAGGAGTCCCATCACCAGCAGGAGCTGGAATATTACTTTTACCATTAATTTTATCGTTAAGTGATTTTTCGCCTAATTACGATTATAAAAAATTAGCTATAATTTTTATAATAGCCTCAACATTTTTAATGATTAGTAAAATTCCAACTTATTCACTAAAAGGAATCAAAGTAAGCAGACCTTTTTTAATATTCTTATTGTTATTAATTGCCACTTATTTTAGTTTTTTAATCAATTATCCATTTAACACACTTTTAGTCACAGGGTGTTTTTATTTATCTTTAATACCAATTAGTTTTGTTCATTTTAAAATTATAAAAAAACGATCTTCAAAATCCACAGATAGCTTAATTTCTGAAGATTTTATATGAAAGATAGAGCTATAGTATCTCTAGCAGACTCAAAATACTTTGAGCTTTTAAATGAGTTAATAGATTCAATTTTAAGCTTTAAAGATAGTGAAAATGTTTCAATTTGTATTTTAAATGCTGGACTTCAGTCAGATCAAATTAAGGTTTTAGAAAAAAAAGTTTACAAAATTGTTAAAGCAAAATGGGACATTGAAGTTCCGGATTATAAAATCAAAGGAAGAGAGTGGCTCAAAAGTCAAGTGTCCAGAGCGTTTTTGCCAGAATATTTTCCAGGATTTAAAAAATATCTTTGGATTGATGCTGACGCCTGGGTAAATGATTGGTCTGCTATTGAACTTTATTTTAAAGGAAGTGACAATAAAACTTTATCAATCTCTACTTCAGCAGATCGGGCTTATGGAAGAGTTTTAAGAGCTGATTGGATATTTAGCAACATTGCTTTTATAAGATCACAAAACTATAAACATGCTAAAAGTTCTGGTTTTTCAAATCAAATTTCAAGAGAAGTTGCTCTCAAGCCACATTTAAATATTGGAGTATTTTGTTTAGAAAATGATGCACCTCATTGGATAGTCTGGCAAAAAAATTTAAGACTTGCACTTAAAAAAGGAAGGATCTTTGGGTCTGAACAAGTAGCAATGAATATTTCAGTTTACTGCGATCAAATGAAAGTTGAAATATTACCAGCTTATTGCAATTGGTATGCACTTGATAAATTAAAATATGATCAGATTAATAAAACTTTTGTAGAAAATTATTTACCTAACCATAAAATTGGTATTATTCATTTAGCAGGTAAACATAATGATAAATACAGACTTTCCAGTAATAATTTAATTGAATTAAGTACACTTGATAATAAAATTATTAAAACAAGCATAAGATTTATTAAGTAATTTTGAAAAAATTTAAAAATAAAAATTTAACAGCAAGTTCTAAGCATTGGATTGCAAGGCAATTTAGCGACCCTTATATTAAACTAGCAAAACAAAAAGGATATAGATCTAGATCAGCATTTAAACTTATAGAAATTAATAAAAAATTTAAATTTTTAAAGAATAATTTAAATATTATCGACTTGGGTAGTGCACCAGGAGGATGGTCTCAAGTTTGTTCTGAAATTAATAAAAATGGAAAAAATTTATCCATAGATATTTTAGATATGGATAAAATCGATAATATTTTTTTTTATAAAAAAGATTTTAATGAATCAGATTTTTATGATTTTGTTAATAATTTTTTTGATCAAAATAAAGTTGATATCTTACTGTCAGATATGGCGGTTAATACAACTGGAAATAGGGATTTAGATGCGATGAAAACTAATTCTATAGCATTAGACGTTGTTAATTTATCTAGAGTAATTCTGAAAACAAAATCCTCTTTATTAGTAAAAATTTTTAGTGGAAAAGACGAGGATATTTTAATTAAAAATGCAAAACATTCCTTCAAAAGTATCGAAAGAATTAAACCAGATTCTAGCAGAAAAGAATCTAGAGAAATGTATTTATTATGTAGAGATTTAAAAACTATTTGACTTTAGTTTTTAAATATAATAAATTTATACATGGAAATCTCCGAAGCTTTAACTTTTGATGATGTCTTGCTTGAACCAAGACATTCTTCTGTTTTACCAAAAGAGACTATAGTTTCTACTCAACTTTCATCATCTGTAACACTTGGAATACCTCTTATTGCCTCTGCAATGGATACTGTTTCAGAACATAAATTAGCAATAGCTATGGCTCAATCAGGCGGTATGGCATGTATTCATAAAAATATGAGCATAGAAGAACAGACCAATCAAATTAAGTTAGTTAAAAGATTTGAATCGGGAATGGTTATTGATCCTATTACGATTGATGATGAAGCCTTTTTATTTGAAGCAACAGAATTAATGAAAAATCATAAGATATCAGGAATTTTAGTTGTTAATAAAAATCTTAAATTAGTTGGAATTTTAACTAATCGAGACGTTAGATTTGTAACTGATAAAAAAATTAAAGTTAAGGATTTAATGACCAAAAAGCTTATTACAGCAAAGGTTGGAACATCATTAACAGAAGCAAAAAAAATATTATTTAAAAATAAGATAGAAAAATTAATTATCGTAGACAATAATTTTAAATGCAAAGGGTTGGTCACCGTAAAAGATATTCAGAAATCTAAGATTTATCCAGAAGCAGCCAAAGATAAAAAAGGATCATTAGTAGTTGCTGCAGCTATCGGAACTGGACCAGAAAGTTTTCAAAGAGCAGAGCAGCTAGCAGAGGCTGGAGCAGATGTAATTATTTTGGATACAGCACATGGACATTCAGTTTCCGTATTAAAAACATTAGAGAAGATCAAAAAAAATATAAAGACAACAATAATAGCTGGAAATATAGCAACAGCTGAAGGAGCAAAAGCATTAATTGATTATGGGGCAGATGCGATAAAAGTTGGTATAGGACCAGGATCAATTTGCACTACAAGAATTATTGCTGGAGTAGGGGTTCCTCAATTTACAGCAGTATATAATGTTGCAAAATCAATAAAAAATAAAAAAATAAAAATTATAGCAGATGGCGGAATAAGATATTCCGGTGATATTGCCAAAGCTATAGGAGCAGGAGCGGACGCTGTAATGATAGGATCGCTATTTGCAGGAACAGAAGAAAGTCCAGGAGATGTTTTTTACTACCAGGGTAGAAGTTATAAATCTTATAGAGGGATGGGCTCCATAGGAGCAATGTCGAGAGGATCTGCTGATAGATATTTTCAAGAAGAAATTAACGATTCGTTAAAACTGGTACCAGAGGGAATTGAAGGAAGAGTACCTTACAAAGGTCCTGTAAGAGCAGTTATTCATCAACTTATTGGAGGATTAAAGGCGTCAATGGGTTATGTCGGAGCTAAGAATATTTCAGAATTAAAGAAAAAAGCAAAATTTGTTAAGATTACAAACTCAGGATTAAAAGAAAGCCATGTACACGATATACAAATTACAAAACAGTCACCAAATTATCCGTTTGAAAGTTAACTATGGTAAAAAATTTTAAATATTATTTATCAATATTTTTTTTCACTTTAGCTTTAAAAAGTTACGCTGCAAATCTAGATTATTTTAATCAAGGCATAAAGTTTTTTAATCAAAATGATTATAAAGAAGCAAAATATTATTTTGAAAAAGATATAGTATTTAATACCAAGAATGAGAAATCATACTTACATTTGTCAAAAATATCAGCGATTAATAAAGATAACAATCAACAAAAAAATTATTTAGAGACAGTTTTAGTTTTGAACCCAAAAAATGAAGAGGCACTATATTTAAAAATTTTACTAAATATTGAAGAGGGCGATTTTAAGAAGGCTCAAGAAAGTAATTTAGTTTTTTCAAAAGTATGCAAAGAATTATGTTCAAAAAAGAACGATTTATCGAAAATGATTATAATCGATAAGAAGTAATGAAAGATATTTCTTATACAGATAAAATAGTCATAATAGATTTCGGATCCCAAACTACACAACTTATTGCTCGAAGAATTAGAGAACTAGGCGTTTATTGCGAAATTATAAGTTGTTATAAAACTAAAGAATTAAGAAATGAATCTAATTTAAGAGGAATTATTTTATCCGGCGGACCTTTATCAATTACTAAAACTTCATACTTGGGAATTCCAAAACAAATATTAAACTTTAACAAGCCTATTCTTGGTATTTGTTATGGACATCAATTGTTAGCAAAAGAATTTGGAGGTGTAGTTAAAAATTATAAAAAAAGCGAATTTGGGAGATGTGATATTTTTAGTAACAAATCATCAATTTTAACAAAAAATTTCTTTAATAAAGAAAACAAAACACACGTATGGATGAATCATACTGATGTAGTAATCAAAATACCCAAAGGATTTCAAGGAGTAGCTTCAAGTGATGATTATAAATATACAATTATACAAAATCTAAGTAAAAAAATATTTGGAGTTCAATTTCATCCAGAAGTAATTCACACGGTTAATGGAAATATTTTATTTAAGAATTTTTTATTTAATATTTGTAAATTAAAAAAAAATTGGAATTCAAAAAATCAAATTAATTATTTAATAAAAAATATAAAATCTGAAGTTGGAGATGAGAATATCTTATGTGCCTTGTCGGGAGGCGTTGATAGCAGTGTTTTAGCTGCATTACTTTACAAAGCAATTGGAAAAAAATTGCATTGTTTTTTCATAAATACTGGACTGTTAAGAAAAAATGAAGCATTGGAAGTGATTAATGTTTTTAAAAAAAATTATAAAGTAAAATTAAATTATGTTGATGCATCTTCAATTTTCTTAAATGCTTTAAAAAATGTTACAGACCCAGAAACAAAAAGAAAAATTATTGGTAAAATATTTATAAAAATTTTTGAAAGAGAATCTAAAAAATTTAAAAAAATTAAATATTTAGCGCAAGGAACTTTATACCCAGATGTAATTGAAAGCCAAAGTCATCATGGAGGACCTTCCTCAGTAATTAAATCGCATCATAACGTTGGTGGCTTACCAAAAAAAATGAAATTTAAATTAGTAGAACCATTTAGGGAGCTGTTTAAAGATGAAGTAAGAAAAATAGGATTTAGCCTTAAGTTATCTAAAGAAATCATATTTAGACATCCTTTTCCAGGACCTGGTTTAGCAATTAGAATTCCTGGTAAAGTTGATAAAATAAAAGTTAAAATTTTGCAAGAAGCAGATATTATTTTTATTAATGAGTTAAAAAAAAGAAATCTTTATAAAAAAATTTGGCAAGCTTTTACTGTGCTTTTACCAATTAAAACCGTAGGCGTAATGGGTGACTCTAAGACCTATGAATTTGTTTGTTCATTAAGAGCGGTCACATCGCAAGATGGAATGACAGCCGATTTTTACAATTTTAAAAATAAAGATTTAGCGGAGATTTCTAATAAAATTATTAATAATGTAAAGGGCATTAACAGAGTTGTTTATGATATTACTTCAAAACCACCAGCAACAATTGAATGGGAGTAAGATTTGTGAAAAAGATGTTATCAGTAAATAATATTAAATATAAAAAATTTAAAAAACCACTTGTATGTTTAACGGCCTATACAACCCCTATGGCTGAAATTTTAGATAAATATTGTGATGTAATTTTAGTTGGTGATTCCTTAGGCATGGTATTGCACGGAATGAAATCTACAAGAGAAGTAACATTAGACATGATGATTATGCATGGAAAAGCAGTACGCAGAGGAGTTAATAAAAGTTTATTAGTGGTTGATATGCCAATGGGAACTTATGAAAAAAATCCCAAGATAGCTTTAAAAAATGCAAAAAAAATTATGCAAGAAACAAATTGTGACGCAGTTAAAGTTGAAGGTGGAATGAAAGTTTATAAAACTATTAAATATTTAGTTGATAACGATATACCAGTTATGGGGCATGTAGGACTATTGCCACAAAGTGTAAAAAAAAAATCAGATTATAGAGTCATAGGAAAAGATTATTTAAGCTTTAATAAAATTATAAAAGATTCTATTTTTATAGAAAAGGCAGGAGCCTTTTCAGTGGTCGTAGAATGCGTTGTTAAAGATTTGGCTGATAAAATTAATCAAAGCATTAATATTCCAACTATAGGTATAGGTGCGTCAAATAAATGTGATGGACAAATTTTAGTTACAGAAGATCTTCTAGGATTTTCAGAAAAGCCCCCTAAGTTTGTAAAAATGTATGATAATTTTAAGGAAAGAACTGAGATTTGTGTAAAAAAATTTGTAAAAGATTTAAAAAAAAATAATTTTCCTAACATTAAAAACATGTATCAAATTAAATGAGTCAAATTTTTAACGAAATAGATGAAGATTTAAAACAAGATAGATTTATAAATTTTATTAAAAAATATAAATTTATAATTATTATTTTTCTTGCTTTATTTTTTATAATAATAGCTTTTTCAGCTAGTAAAAATATTATTTTTGAAATTAGAGCAAAAAAATATACTCAAGAATATGTAGTAATTTTAAGTCTTATTAATGATAAAAAAATTGATGAAGCTAGAAAAAGATTAGAAATTTTAAAAGATTCTAAAATTAATC